>JAZRUP010000067.1:0-5737 GCA_045652645.1 Eubacteriales bacterium
ACCTTCCTTGCGTCGTCTTATCATCTTCTCGGCAAGCTTCTCGTACTGCTCAAAAACTATGGGTTTATCTTCTTCCGTCAACGCCGCGGCATCACCTTCAGCCGCAACAACAGGTTCCATACTGAGCTCAGTGTACCCAAGGTCGAGCATTACTTCAATATCTTTCATAAAGTCGCGATTCGCGTGAGTAAAAGTACCGCGCATATAGTATCCCTTGCCGCCTCTTGATTCCACAAACTTTTGGAATTTCGGAACTATTCTCTCCCAGCTTCCATTTCCGGCGTAATCAACACGTAGCGCATCGTGGATCTCTTTTCTCCCGTCAAGACTGAGAACGACATTGCTCATCTCTCGGTTAGAAAACTCTATAACATCATCATCGATAAGAAGTCCATTAGTCGTGAGTGTAAATCTGAAATTCTTTCCGTGCTCCTTTTCGATAGAACGAGCGTATTCGACAAGCCTCTTGCAAACATCCCAGTTCATAAGCGGCTCACCACCGAAAAAGTCGACCTCAAGATTACGGCGTGTTCCGGAGTTCTCGACGAGAAAATCGAGAGCCTGTTTGCCAACCTCATAGCTCATAAGAGCGCGTTCACCGTGGTATTTACCCTGACTTGCGAAGCAATAAGAGCAGTTAAGATTGCAAGTATGGGCAACGTGAAGGCAAAGCGCCTTAACTACGTTACCGCTTTTCTCCTTGAACGTATCCGCAAGCGGAGCGTACGTATCTTGGGTAAATAGCTTTCCCATATTCTTAAGCTCTTTTATATCGTCAAAGCATTCTTGAAGCTCTTCTCTTGAAACAGAGGGATAACGAGAAGCGAGAATCTCTATTCCCGTTTCCTGTGTATTTCCCTTGTCAAGAAGCTCTATCGCGTCGTAAGCGACCTCGTCGACCGCGTGGATCGAGCCCGAGCACGTATCAATAACTATATTGTATCCGTTTAATTTATACTGATGTATCATTTCTTTGTTCCTAAAATTGATTTTATTAAGAAAGTGCCGCCCCTGAAGGCGGCACCGTCTTTAGCTTAATTATTTGCTTTCCTTGTTCTCGCAAGCCTGGTTAGCGATACCGCAGCTGGTCTTACAAGCGGACTGGCAGGAAGTCTGGCACTCACCGCAGCCGCCGTTTTTAGCGGACTCACAAAGGTTACGGGTTTCAAGAGTCTGAATTCTTTTCATTGTAATATCCTCCGATATGTTAATTTCATATGATTTATTATATCACACAGAAAAGGCTCTGTCAAGAGCTATATCAAACGATTATTCGATTTTTTTGTTAAATGGCGACGTATCATTGATGATTTAAAAAAAATAAAACAAAAAAATATCAAAAATCTCTTGCTTTTTCAAAAATAATGTGATATAATATACGGCGTTGTGATAATTTCATATTTGCTGGTGTGGCTCAGGGGTAGAGCAGCTGATTCGTAATCAGCAGGTCATGGGTTCAAATCCCATCACCAGCTCCAAAAAAGCACTTGCCGAAGCAAGTGCTTTTTTAATTTTATTGCAAACTGTTGAATATTATCTCTTTTTGTGTTATAATTATTAAAATATTTATATTTTGGAGTTTTTATGAATCTTTGCGACATACGAACAGTTAAAAATATAATGCAGGCTTACGGTCTCAAGCCGCAAAAGGAGCTCGGGCAGAACTTCCTTACCGACAGCTCGGTGGTTTGGGGTATTGCCGACGAGTGCTGTAACGGCGAGTCAAAGACAATTCTTGAGATAGGTCCCGGGATGGGCGTTCTCACCTACGAGCTCGCCAGCCGATACGATAAGGTCATCGCGCTTGAGATAGATACTCGCCTACTCCCCGTACTCAAATATACTCTCGGCGAATTTGATAACGTAAACGTAATAAACACGGACGTTATGAAGGCAGATCTCAACGAAATACTCGGTGATGAATTCGAGAAAAACGGAGTTTCCGTTTGCGCAAATCTTCCCTATTATATTACAAGCCCTATTCTTATGCGTTTGCTTGAATCCGGGCTTCCCTTTGATTACATCACGGTCATGGTTCAAAAAGAGGTTGCCGACCGCCTTTGCGCAAAGCCCGGCGGTCGTGATTGCGGAGCTATTACTCTTGCTGTCGCTTATCGAGGCGAAGCTGAACTCATTTTTAATGTTCCCGCTGACCGTTTTCTACCCGCGCCTAAGGTCGATTCTGCCGTCGTTCGTATAAAAATGTATAAGGAAAAGCCTTTTGTTCCAAAGAATGAGGATATGCTCTTCTCCGTTATCCGAGCGTCGTTCGCGCAGAGAAGAAAAACACTTGCCAACGCCCTGTCTTCCGCTTATCCGCAAATATCCAAAGAGGAGCTTTCTTCAATGTTTGAATCCCTCGGTCACCGCCCCGATGTGCGCGGAGAGAAGCTCTCGATCGAGGATTTTGTCAAGCTTTCCGACCTTATTTTTGATAAAATAAATTCCGTATGAAAACATAGAAATAAAATTTAATTAAAACAGTTGTTTTTTATGAAAAGGCAACCCGACTTTTAGGTGCTTCGCGCCCAAATTTCAGGTTGTCTTTTCTTTTACGCCAAGAAGGAATTTCGCTCTTTGAGGAGTGCGAAGAGGGCTCTGCCCCTCCACTCCACGTGCCTAAAAAAGCTTAAGCGAAACTTTTAATAAAGCTTTACCGACGTTTCGGCAATGTCTGCTGAAATATGTCATCTTTTTGTCAAAATAAAAAATCCCGAATATACTGAAATCAGAAAAAATTTTCGGGAGGTCAATGCTTTGAACAGTCAAAACGAAAATATCACACAAAATCTCGGCGAGGGTTATCTCACAGTCCGAGTAACGACAGCGCGCGGAGCTATTCCGCTTGACGGCGCGACCGTTACCGTAACGGGAAACACTCAAGACAACTCGGGCGTAAAACAGGTGTTTCATACAGGTGGAGACGGACTCACGCAGAAGATCGCGCTCCCCGCCCCGCCGCGCGCAAATTCCGAATCTCCAAACAGCGGCGTTCCCTTTTACACCTACAATATTGAGGTCGTACGCGACGGGTATCTTGATCAAACTTATCAGAACATCCCCGTTTTCGAGGGCATCAACGCGATGCAGACCGCAGAGATGATACCTCTCCTCAAAAACGGAAGACCCGACAGAGCGACACTCGATAACGGCCGTTTCTTTGAAGGCGAAAATCCCGATCTTTGACTACAGAAGGAGGATAACATCAGGATATGAATTCAGCAAATCTGCCCATTATCCCCGAAACGGTAACGGTACATCTCGGCAGACCCGACGAGCCTGCCTCGAACGTTACGGTTCCCTTTTACGAATATATCGCAAACGTAGCCTCAAGCGAGATATTCCCGACGTGGCCCGAGAGCGCGCTCCGCGCGAATATATGGGCGCAGATAAGCTATACCCTTAACCGAATCTACACGGAATATTACCGTTCTCGCGGCTATGATTTTGATATTACGAATTCTATTTCAATAGATCAATCTTTCGTTAACGGACGGGAGATATTCGACAACATCAACTCTCTCGTTGGTGAGATATTCAACAGCTACATCCGACGTGAAGGCAGTGTCGAACCGCTTTTCGCCGCATATTGCGATGGAATTGAGGTCACATGCAACGGTCTTTCTCAATGGGGATCTGTCAGCCTTGCCGAGGAAGGGCTCGGCGCGCTTGACATTTTAAAGCGCTTCTACGGTGACGATATAACGATAGTAACGGACGTTCCCATTGAAAATTCCGAAGGGTCCTCTCCTCCGATACCTCTGCGTGTCGGTATATCAAACGACTACGTCAGAACGCTTCAGCTACGTCTCAACCGAATATCCGACAATTACCCGAATCTGCCGAAAATAGCGAATCCCGACGGCATTTTTTCATACGACACGGAAAACTCTGTCCGAGAATTTCAGCGGACCTTCGGTCTTACCGAGGATGGCATTGTAGGAAACGCGACATGGTACACGGTACAGCGTATATATAACGCCGTCAAACGTCTGAACGACCTCAATTCAGAGGGCTTGACGCTTGACGAAGTAACGAAGCAATTTCCCGAAGTCCTGCGGCTTGGCGACACGGGAACGGGCGTCGCGAATCTTCAATATTACATAAGATACCTCTCTCAATTCTATAACTCCATACCCTCGGTCGAGCTTGACGGCATCTTTGGACCGTCCACAGAGGCGGCTGTACGAGATATGCAACAGACGTTCGGGCTCCCTGTTGACGGCATCGTAGGAATTGAGACATGGAATACTATGTATAACAATTACCTGAGCTTTGTTGAAACCATACCTCTAAAATATGTAGAGGGAGTAACCGTCCCATTTCCCGGCGTAACATTGCGCTTTGGCTCGGAATCGGAGGAAGTTCGTCTGCTTCAGGAATATCTCAACTATATTTCACAATTCTATAACGAGATACCGCCCGTAACTCCTACGGGATATTTTGGTGAAATAACGCAGGAGGCGGTCCTCGCATTCGAGCGCCTTTTCGGATTCGTGCCCAACGGTATAGTTGACGCTGAGCTCTGGGACGAGATAACCACTGTATATTCAGATCTCTTCAAGGGCGCAAGACTCGGCGAGGGGCAATTCCCCGGATACAATGTAGGCTCTTAAATTTGGAGGACTTTATGGCAGAATTTATAAACGAAAGAGATGCGATCAGAAATCTTCAAAAATATTTGCGTCAGCTCGGATATTTTGATACCGATATGCCTCTCGTACCGATAGACGGTATATTTGAAAGCGATACAAGAGATGCTCTTATGATGTTTCAAACGAAAAACGGGCTGGCACCGACGGGCGTTGCGGATAAAGAAACGTGGGATGCGCTTTTCACCGAATATCTCGCATCCCTCGCGGATAATGCGCCAACTGTAATGATAGACCCTTTTCCCCGCTTTCCCGAAGGATATAAGATAGTGTCGGGAGACGCTTGGTTTCTCGTGGATATTGTGCAACATATATTGGAGGAGCTTCGCGTTCGCTACGATGATTTTGAGAATGTCACGCGCACAGGAGTTTACGACGCCGAGACCGAGCGCGCTATAATGGATTTTCAGCGTCGCAATTCCCTCCCTGAAACCGGATTTACAGACAAAGCCACCTGGAATGAGCTCGCAAACCAATATAATATAATTTCAAGTGACTATCATCAGTAAAAAGCGTCAAAAATAAATAATAAATATTATTTATCGGAGTATAAATGAATACTAAGTTAACTCAAAAGGCTCAAAATGTTTTAAACGAGGCTATGAACGAAGCCCGTTCGTTAGGACACACATATATAGGATCAGAGCATCTTCTCTTTGCTCTTTGCGAAGAAAAGGACAGCGCATCATCAAATCTCCTTGCAAAATTCGGAGTTTCAAGCGATGACATAAAAAAAGCCATAATCGAAATGACAGGCACCGGAAGCGGCCCTGTTTCCTCTGTCGACATGACACCGAGAACAAAAAGGATAATCGAAGCCTCGGCATATGAATCGGTGCGCCGCGGACAGGGGTACATCGGCACAGAGCATCTTCTCCTTGCCATTCTCGGCGAGCGTGACTGCGTTGCGGTAAAGCTCCTTATCGGACTTGGTGCAGGAATCGAGGAGCTGAAAAACAGTATTATTGATTTTCTCGGAGAAATGAATCCAAATGCCTCATTCGGAGAGCAGGAATCCTCACATAGAGACAAGAAAAATCAAAAAGAATCTCAAAAATCCCAAATAAACGGTGCTCCTACCCTTT
>JAZRUP010000068.1:0-7192 GCA_045652645.1 Eubacteriales bacterium
GCCTATCCAAGCGACAGTAATAACACAATGCAGTGAAACGGCTCGGTTTAAGCAATTTCTTAATAGATAAAAAAACGACAAGCCTTCGCTTGTCGTTTTTTGGCGGAGAAGGCGAGGATCGAACTCGCGCGCCGGAAACCCGACCTAACAGTTTAGCAAACTGCCCCCTTGACCCCTTGGGTACTTCTCCGTATTATATTGTGGCGGTTCTGCCCGCGTTTTTATATTATAACCCAAAAACCTTTGATTGTCAATACTTTTTTTGTTTTTCTTGAAACAAAATTTTAAAGAAACCGGAATACAAAAACAGATAAGGCTAACAACACCCAATAGCGGCGAAGCTCTTTTTATGTTTTTGAAGATTCATAAGAAACTTTTCACCAAAAAAACAAGCGATAAACTTACTGCCTCATCTCTATGAAAGCATCTAACGAAAAATATCCTTCCCCATCAAGAGAAGGATATTTTAGATAATAAGCCTTATCGGCTCGGGGCAATTTAGTTAAGCTCTCGACGCAATATGTCTCGCGACGTGAACGCCGCTCGCGGAGGCGTGCGAGAGGGAGTGCGTGATACCCGAGCCGTCGCCTATGATGTAAAGGCCCTTGTGGCAGGACTCAAGATCTTCTGTTACGTCCACTTCCATATTGTAGAATTTGACCTCAACGCCGTAAAGCAAGGTGTCGTCATTTGCCGTTCCCGGCGCGACCTTGTCAAGCGCGTATATCATCTCGATTATACCGTCAAGAATTCTCTTGGGAAGCACAAGGCTGAGATCTCCGGGTGTCGCTTTGAGGGTGGGCGTTATGAACGCCTCGTCGATGCGGTTCTGTGTCGAGCGTTTTCCGCGTATCAGATCGCCGAAGCGCTGAACGATAACTCCGCCGCCGAGCATATTGCTGAGTCTCGCGATAGACTCGCCGTATCCGTTTGAGTCCTTGAACGGCTCGGAGAAATGCTTTGCGACGAGAAGCGCGAAATTTGTGTTTTCCGTTTGCTTTTCGGGGTCCTCATAGCTGTGACCGTTGACCGTTATGATCCCATTCGTATTCTCGTTAACGACAGATCCCTTCGGGTTCATACAGAACGTGCGCACGCGGTCACCGTATTTTTCGGTGCGGTAGACTATCTTACTTTCATAAAGCTCGTCGGTAATGTGAGAAAAGACCTCCGCGGGAAGCTCAACGCGAACGCCGATATCAACGCGGTTGGAGTTTGTGGGAATATTAAGCTCGCGGCAAACGCGTTCCATCCATTTACTGCCTATACGTCCGACAGAGATCACGCATTTTTTCGCGGTATAAGACGCTTTCTTACAAACAGCCTCATAGCCGCCGTCGATTATTTTTACCGATTCGACGGGTGTGTTGAAGAAGAAATCGACTTTTGTTTTGAGGTCGTTGTAAAGATTTTCGAGAACGACGTAATTTATATCCGTTCCGAGGTGACGCACGGACGCGTCGAGCAGGTGAAGGTCGTTTTTGATACATTCCTTTTTAAAGGGTGTCTTGGACGTTGAATAGAGCCTTGTTCCCTCGCCGCCGTAGCGCATATTTATACCGTCAACGTAGTACATAAGCTCAAGCGCGCGCTCTTTTCCGACATACTCGTGGAGAGTTCCGCCGAAATCGTTGGTTATGTTGTATTTGCCGTCGGAGAAAGCGCCCGCGCCGCCGAATCCGCTCATAATGGAGCAGTTATTACATTTTATGCACGATCTTACCTTGTCACCGTCGATGGGACAGCGGCGTTTGTCGAGAGGGTGACCCGCCTCAAAGACGGCTATCTTCAATTCGGGGGAGATCTTTGTCAGCTCATAGGCAGAAAAGATACCGCCGGGGCCTGCGCCGATTATTATAACGTCGTAATTCATATAGGTCTCCTTTTCCTTTTTGTGTTTATTATAATTATATTATAACTCATATTGCTAAAAAAAGCAAGAAAAAGCTTGCAAAACGCGAGAAATAATGATAAAATAATAAATGATGAAAATTAAAAGCTGAGTTGTAAGCACTCCGTGTAAACAAAAAACAACTCGAAAGGATAAAAAAATGTCACATCTCCAGACCACACGAGCCGCGCTTGCGGACAATTCCGCGCTTCTTGTTACGTCCGAGGTAAACCAGAGATGGCTTACTGATTTTGCTTTTACGGACGGATACGTACTTGTCACCAAGGAAAAGTCATATCTTATAACCGATTTCCGTTATATTGAGGCGGCGCGCGCCGAGGCTGACAGCGGTTTCACTATTCTTATGCCCGAGGACAGGCGAATGACGGAGGAGATCGCATCACTGCTCAAGGAACACAAAATAAGCAAACTTCTTATCGAGGAGGACACTCTTTCGGTTGCCGCGTTTGAACGGCTGAAAAACGCGCTTGTCGGTGTCGAACCGGTTGGCGGAGGCTCGGCTGTAATTGACGGTCAGCGCCGCTTCAAGGACGAGGACGAATTTGAAAAGCTCGCCCGCGCGCAGGCTATCACCGACGAGGCGTTTGAGCATATTTTAGGATATATAAATCCCGAACGCACGGAGATCGACGTCGCTCTGGAGCTTGAATTTTTTATGAGGAGCAAGGGCGCTGAGAGCGTCGCGTTTGATACCATCGCGGTTTCGGGCACCGCATCCTCGATGCCTCACGGAGTTCCTCGCCCCGTCAAGCTCGAAAAAGGATTTTTGACTATGGACTACGGCGCGAAGGTCAACGGATACTGCTCCGATATGACCCGTACAGTCGTCATAGGTAAGGCAGATGACGATATGAAGCGCCTTTACAATACCGTTCTGACAGCGCAAAAGGCGGCGCTTGAAGCGCTTTATTCGGGAGAACGCGAGCAGAAAAAGCTTGACTCGATAGCAAGGGACATTATCGACAACGCGGGCTATAAGGGCTGCTTCGGTCATTCTCTCGGACACGGCGTCGGTATGTATATTCACGAAGAGCCAAGGCTTTCTCAAGGGGTAAAGGACGGCGACACGCTCAAGGCGGGCGACGTTGTTACTTTTGAGCCGGGAATTTATATAGCGGGCAAATACGGCTGCAGAATAGAAGATATGGTTGCCGTAACCGCCGACGGAACAAGAAACTTCACCAAGAGCCCGAAGGAGCTTATTGAAATTTAATACAAAAACGCCCATCTTCGCTTTTGCTTGATGGGCGTTTTTTGACAGTCTTTTATTATTCTGCGAAAGAGGGCTCAAAAGTATCAAGTATCTCTTTATCGCTGTCGGTGGCGTTGTTTTTAGCTCTTTCCCACGCTACCTTATTTCCACCGAAAGTTACCGCGGAAAGGGCTGTTCCGGTGACGGAATTTGTACCGAAATCTATCTCGTTTGCGGGAATCTCGAGCGTTTTAAGCGACTCGCATCCGTTAAACATATTAGACGGGATCTGCTTGCATTTTTCGTTTAGCTTTACCGTAACTATATTCTTGTTTCCGTAGAACGCGTACGCCGCGATTCCCGTTATGGTTTCGGGAAGCTCGTATTCCGTGAGCGTGTTGGCTCTCGGAACGGCGTAAAGAGTTTCATAGAGCTCTTTTTCATCGTCGACGCTTCCTTGGTAAAGGATCCCGTCCTTTGCCAAGAATTTCTTGTTTTCCGCGTTTACCGTTATAGCCTCAAGGCTTTCGTTGAGGCTGAACGCTCCGCTGTTTACAGCGGTAACGAAAGCGGGGACCTCATAGGTTTTGTCCTCTGCTTCGAGGGGATAGCATATAAGCTCGACCCCCGTTTTGTCATCGCTGTTTTTGTATTCCGCGAAGAGAACTCCTTTTTCAATAAAATGCTCCGCATTCTTTTTGAAATACTTGTAGCTGAGGAAGTCTTCGCATCCGCTGAACGCGTTTTGTCCGACAATTATTTTGTTGCTTGCGACCGTCAGCGTCTCAACGGATGACTCGGAGAAAGCGTATTCTCCTATCTTCTCAACGGTATCGGGAAGCCTTATCTCTTTCGTTAAAACATTTCCGCAGAAGGCGAACGCGTCTATTTCCTTAACGCCGTACGCTACCGTAACGATCTCATAATCGGCGGCGTTCGGGAAAGCGATCAGCTTGGTCTTATCCTTATTGTAGAGTATTCCGTCGTCAGAGGACGTATAGTTCTTGTTTGCCGTGTCAACGGTAAACTTCTTTATATCGTCTCTGTCCGTAAATGCCTGAGGGTGGATCTCGATAACGTCTGCCGAGATAGCGCACTCCTCGCCCTCCTTGAGCCATTTGATAAGCTTAAGTCCGCCCTCTGCCTTTTCCGAGAGCATACCGTTGCTGTAAGAATATTCAGCTTTATCGCCGTCGACCTCGGGGGTCATAAGAGTTTTCAGATCCTCGCATCTGTAAAACGCGTTTGCTTTTACCTTGAAGGTCTTTGTCATATCGAAATCGATGTCGTAGAGCGACGTACAACCCGAAAACGCATAATAATCGATGACCTCAAGCTTTGCGGGGAAGGATACGGACTTCATCGCCGTGCAGTTGTTAAACGCTTTATATCCTATCTTCGTTACTCCGTTCGGGATCTTAACGTCATCAAGCTTCGTGCATCCCGAGAAAACTCCGACGGAAAGCTCAGTAAGCTTGGACTCTCCATCAAAAACGACCTCGGAAAGCTCCGTACAGCCGTTAAAAGCGTTTGCGCCGATGGTCGTGATACCCTCGTGGAGAGTGATCTTTTCAAGGGTCTTGTTGCCCGCGAAAGCGGAAGCTCCTATCGACGTAACGAGTCTTGTATCGTACTTGGCGGGAATTGTGATCTCACCGGCGCTTCCCGAATATCCCGTTACGGAATATGTATCGCTTTCCTTATCAAGAGTATAAACAAGTCCGTTCTCGTCGGTCTTTGTGCCCGAGCAAGAAGAAAGAACAAGACATAATGATACTGCAACAAGAATTACAGCCGCAATTCTCAAAAAACGTTTCATGATCTTGGATTTTCCTTTCAGTTAATACATATATAAATAATGCAAATTTTTATATATTATACCTCATTTTAAGTTGAATGTCAAGTGTGAATGTTTGACAATCCCTTGACAAAAGTAAATTTTTGTGGTATAATACGCTCAATTCTTATGAAAGGAACACGTTATTTTATTATGAGTACCGACAGTGGCGACCGAGGGAACACCACGGAATGCCGCGCAAGATCAATAAAATACCGATATTAGGACCGACCTGCCGACAATGTCAGGTTCGGTCTTGTTTGCTTTTCTGAGAAAATATTTTATTTTAAAAGGAGTACCTAATGGACATCCCCTTATGGCTTAAGATAGTATTACAGTTGCTGTTTCAAGCCTTCCTTATTTTTCTTAACGCTGTATTTGCCTGCGCCGAGATCGCCGTGATCGAGGTCAAGGGCGCGAAGCTTGACAAGCTATGCGATGACGGAAACAAAAAAGCGAAGAAGCTTCGCCGTCTCGCCGACAATCCGTCGAGATTTTTAGCGACGATACAGGTAGCTATAACTCTCGCAGGCTTTCTCGGCTCGGCATTCGCCGCCGAAAGCTTCAGCACTTATATTATTGACGGACTCAAAAAAGGAGTTCCCGCCCTTTTCCCTCGATGGGAAGGACTTATAGACACGGTATCCGTCATTCTCATCACGCTTATCCTTTCATACTTTACTCTTATTTTCGGTGAGCTTGTTCCGAAGCGTCTTGCCATGAACAAGCCCGAAAAGATAGCTCTCGGTATCACGGGGCTTGTCAGATTCATCTCCGTTGCCTTCAAGCCGCTTGTCAGCCTTCTTTCCGTTTCGACGAACGGTGTTCTTCGTATGCTTGGTGTCAATCCAAACGAAGCGGAAGGGGAAGCGTCCGAGGACGAGATCAGAATGATGGCTGACGCGTCAAGCGAAGCGGGAGTTATCGATGAAGAAGAAAATCAGATGATACAGAACGTTTTTGAGTTTAACGATAAAACGGTCGGAGAGATAGCCACCCACCGTACCGAGCTGACCGTGCTGCACGAGGAGGACAGCGACGAGGAGTGGGAAAACATAATATTAAGTCAATATCATACTTATTATCCTGTCTGCGGAGAGAGCATCGACTCTGTAACGGGAATCCTCAGCGCGGAAAAATATTTGCGTCTTAAAAATCGCACGCGCGAGAACGTACTCGCGAAGGCGGTATCAAAGCCCAAATTTGTCGCCGACGTTATGAAAGCCGACGTCCTTTTCAAAGATATGAAGAAGGACCGAAGCAGGATAGCGATAGTGGTCGATGAATACGGCGGAACTTACGGCGTTATTTCAATGAACGACCTTATAGAACAGATAGTCGGAGAGCTTGACGAGACCGAAAATGTAGGTGAGATAGTCAAGTCGAACGAGGGCTATATAATTTCGGGAGGAGCTGACCGAGAGGACGTTACCGAGCTTTTTGATATTGACTCGGATTCCGATTCCGCGACCATCGGCGGTTGGGTCATGGAAAAGCTTGAAAAGATACCCGAGGTCGGCGACGAGGTCGAAGCCGAGGGCATAAAGGTAAAAGTCACGAAAGCGGACGACAAGCGAGTGCTTGAGGTTTACGCCGAAAAGCTTCCGGAGCCCGAGGATGACGATGACGGGGAAGAGGACAAGGACGAGTAAAATATTTCCCAAAATAAACATAAAGGGTCTGCATCAAATTAAGATTTGATGCAGACCCTTTTATCCGGACGAAAAACGCGAGTTAAGGTCTCGGAGTTCATTTTTTTAGACGTTCTTCCATTTCTAAGAACTCTTTTTTTATAAGCTTGTATGAGTTTTTAGGAAGAGGTATCCTTGCGCCGTTGTCAAGAGTGATCTCACGCGCTCTGATCTCGCGCAGATGTTTGACGTTTATGATGTACGGCGAGCCTATTCTCATAAAATATCCACTTTCTTTTAAGAGGGAATACAACTCATTGGATGTTGCGCGAAATTTAAGCTCGCTGCCGTCGGTTATGGATATAAGCTGATAATGTCCCATTGTATAGCTGTCGATTATCTCGTTCCAAGCGACCCTGCGTATTCCGTCGGACGTGTTTATTACTATGTAGCCCGGAGACGTATTTCCTATCTGCGTTATCGCGCGTTTAATGGCGATATTCAATTCCGACGGGTGGATCGGCTTCAAAATATATTTGATAGAATTTAATTTGTACGCTTCGTATGCGTAGTCTTCTGTGTTTGAAACGAAAATGATCTCGCAGTTATCGCCTCTGCCG
>JAZRUP010000069.1:0-17198 GCA_045652645.1 Eubacteriales bacterium
TCACAGACAGACATGGCTACGATCCGTGTTAAGGGAGCCGTAATTAAACCGTTCGCTTTGATTATAGCGGTGAGGTTTTTCTTGACCGTTCGTAACGGGTCGCCGAGACGTCGACTCCTATAATTATCAGCGCTTATTTCAATCAATTCGATCTTCCTTAACTTGCCCGAAGGGCAAACATCACTGCGCGAAGCGCAACATCACTTGCGCCTACGGCGCAAACATCACTCGACCGAAGGTCGAATTTCACTCGTGCGAAGCACGAATATCACGCGCCGCAGGCGCATCTTTGGAGGTTATATGAAAAACATAATATTAAAGCTTATGTCGTCGCTTATGATAGTCTGTATGCTTTTCATATTTTCCGCCTGCGACACAAGCGGAAGCACAACAACAACGGCCGCAGATCAAGGCGCGTCCGAACCGAATTTCGAACGTGTCGTCAGTCCCGTTGATTACAATCAAAACGGAAAGGATGATTATATGGATCTCGTTCTCGGCGCGAGACGTGACGCGGAAAATCATCCAACGTATGACGACAGCTATTTCAATAACGGTTATCCGCCCGACAATATAGGCGTTTGCGCCGACGTTATCTGGCGCGCCTTCAGGGAGGCGGGATATTCGCTCCGCGATATGGTGGACAAGGATATAGCCTCGCGCCCGTCGGCTTACCCGAAAATAACAAAGCCGGACAGCAATATAGATTTCCGAAGAGTTTACAATCTTCAGGCCTTTTTTGAAAAATACGCGATATCGCTTACAAATGATATAAATAAGGTAGAAGAATGGCAGCCCGGGGATATAGTCATTTTCGGGAACAATACTCATATAGGTATCGTGTCCGACAAAAGAAACGCGGACGGCAGACCTTATATAATACATAACGGCGGTCAGAAAGAAAGGGAAGAGGATTATCTCGGGCGGGAATTTGCCGCGTTTCATTACAGATTCGACGCGTCGGCGGTCGATCCCGCTGTGCTTTGCCCGTGGAAGGGCTGATTTTTGATAAAAAAAGGATAAAATAAAGAAAATTTCAAAAATCTCTTGACAAAAAGAGAGTTTTGTGGTTTAATATAGGATGTCATTGTGTAAAAGCGGAAATATCGTCACGCTTCCGGCAATATTACACCAAGATCAAGGAGGTGCAGAAGATGCTCAGAACTTATCAGCCCAAAAAGAGACAGAGACAGAAAGAACACGGTTTCAGAAAAAGAATGGGTGCGGCCGACGGCAGAAACGTACTCAAGAGAAGACGCGCCAAAGGCAGAAAGAGACTTTCTTATTAATTTTTTGAAAAACACCGATGGGCTGTTCGCGTATGCTGACAACATCGGTTTTTTCAACTCACGAAAAGCTCATCAAAAGCAAATATCTACACGAGTCAAATCAAGAAACAACGGAAGCACACAATAACGTAATACAAACGGATAATAATTAAGATGAAGTATACGACGATAACCGAGAACCATCTTTTCGGAAAAGCTTACGCCAAGGGAAAGCGATATGCCGGACGGCTTGTCGCGGTCTACGTTCTGCCCGACTATACGGCAGAGAAGCGAATGCGCGCGAATCCCCGAAAACAGTATATAAACCGTCTTGGAATATCGGTCTCCAAAAAGCTCGGAGGCGCGGTCGTCAGAAGCCGTGTCAGAAGAATAATAAGAGAAGGATATCGCTCGGCTTGCGGTGACGCGCCGATGAAGACCGGACGTCTTATAGTCATAGGCGCGCGTTCGGCGTCGGTAAGCGCTAAAAGCACCGAGATCGGACGTGAGCTTTGCTATGCCTTCAAGGAGCTTGGACTCTACAAGGCGGGATCGGGAATGATCAAATGAAATACGTTTGTATTTGGCTGGTCCGCTTATATCAAAAATTTATTTCGCCACTAAAACGAAGCCCGTGCTGTAGGTTTACGCCTACATGCTCGACCTATGCCATCGAGGCATTTAAAGAATGGGGGTTTTTCGTTGGATTCGGGCTTACCGTATGGCGTATACTCCGCTGCAATCCGTTCTGCGCGGGGGGCTACGACCCGGTTCCCGAAAGAAAACGCAAGCGGCGCAAAAAGGACGAAGAAAACAGTCCGAGTCCTGACGCAAAGCTTGAAAATAAAACGGGCGGTGAGATAAGAGAGCTTCACAGTGACAGTGAACTCAACAACAAATAAAATTGAGAGGAAACCCGACACACGGTGTCGGCAAGGGAAACGATGTTTGACCCTATTCTTAGAGCTGTCGGAGCATTTCTTGCTTGGCTTGACAGCTGGTCAGGCAACTATATGGTTGCTCTGCTCATTTTTACGATCGCGCTTGAGTTGCTTTTCCTTCCTTTTGCTATAAAGCAGCAGAAGAATTCGATACGCCAAGCAAAGCTTCGTCCTAAGGAAATGGCAATACGCAACAAATACAAGGGACGAAACGATAAGGTTACACAGCAAAAGGTAATGACAGAGATACAGGAGCTTTACCAGAAGGAAAATTACAGCCAGTTCTCAGGCTGTCTTCCTATGCTCCTTCAGATGGCCGCGCTGCTCCTTATCTACTCCGTTGTAAGCAACCCGCTTAAATTCGTCGTCGGTCTTGACGAAACGACGATCAGCACTTTAAGTAAGGCAATACTCGGAGCCGACAGCGGAAACCAAACGATAGGACTTCTTTCAAAGATACAAGCGATGGGTCTTGATCAGCTCAAGGCAATGAACATCGACGAGGTCGCGTTTGGCGCTCTTGAGGCAAAATTCGATATGCTTCCCGACTTTACGCTGTTCGGCGGAGCTATGAACCTCGGAGATACTCCGTCTATTAAGCAGTTCAATCTTCTGCTTATAATTCCCGCTGTAACGTTTATATCGTATTTCTTCTCCACAAAGCTTACAAGAAAGCTCACGTATCAGCCGACAACAACAGATCAGCAGGTGGGATGCTCCAATAAAGTAATGGATATAATAATGCCGCTGTTCTCGCTGTTTATTGCGTTCACGGTTCCCGCGGCGCTCGGCGTATATTGGATATTCAAGAGCATTATCGGAACATTTAAGCAGTACGTGATCTTCAAGGCGATGCCTCTGCCCGTGTTTACCGAAGAGGATTATAAGGCTGCGGAGAAGGAGCTTAAAGGCAAATCTCCCGCGCCCGACAGAGAGATACCGAAAAATGTCAGATCTCTTTGCGACGAGGACGAAGACGATGACGAGCCGTACCCGACCTTTGTCGGAGTAAAGGGCGGACGTTACGACGACGATGCCGAGGACAGACCGGCAAACAAAGAAGAAGCAAACAACGAAACGAGCAATATCGGCAAGAAGCTTGAGTCCGCGCCTCTGAAAGAGGAGGATTCGGAAGATAAAGCCGAATAAAACAAAGGCAACGAAACGCGGATCGAACGGAAACGCGAGATCGTATTACAGATTTACTGATTTTTAGAAAGGCTTTGTTATGAAAAAAGAAATTACGGTAACGGCTAAAACTATTGCCGAAGCTGTCGAAAAAGCAGCGGCGGAGCTTGGAGCCGCGTCTGCCGATGCAATAACTTATGAGGTTCTGGAAGAGCCGAAAAAGGGACTTTTCGGAATCGGGGCCGTCCCGGCGAAGATCAAAGCGGTATACGCTGTCGGCGGTGAATACACAGCGCTTGATTTTATCAAAAAGCTCCTCTCTGATATGAGCATCGAAGCGGAGGTCACGGTAAGCGACGGCAACAACGACGATAAGCTCATTGACGTAAAAGGAGAAGCGGCAAGTATTCTTATCGGACATCACGGAGATACTCTTGATTCTCTCCAATATCTCGCTAATCTCGCGGCTAACAAGAGAGTTAACGGCGAGAAGCCCGAGCATACGAAGATCACCGTTGATATTGAGGGCTACCGCGCGAAGCGCGAGGCGGCGCTGCGCAATCTTGCGAGAAGAATGGCTGAGAAGGTGCTCAAATATAAGAAGAGCGTTATGCTTGAGCCAATGACTCCTTACGAGAGAAGGATAATCCACTCGGAGGTACAGACGATCGAGGGCGTATCAACGAACTCTATCGGAAGCGACGCGAACCGCAAGGTAGTTATGTATCTTGACGACGGAAACGAAAAAAAAGCGAAAGCAAAAAAGAACAACTGATCAAATATCCCGTATAACAGATGTTTGCTTTATGATAACGCCTCGGCATTGATGGCGTTACATAAAAGCTAACAGTTATCCAAACGCATCTCGCGTATGCCTTTGTGTTATAGACGCACAAAGGCATACGCGAGTTTTTTGCCTTGATTCCCAAATCAAAGTCGGCGAAAAAAGCGCGCGAATTCGTCAGAATCAACAAAACGCTTGTAAAAAAACGTACAAAACGGAGAAAATACTGCTCCACTCTTGATTTTTCGATTAAGATGGTGTATAATACATACAATTCAAAAATACTTGAAAGGAGTATTATTATGAAATTAAACAAAACATTAAGCCTCATTCTCGCGATCATTATGGTTGCGGCGACATTTGGCGCTATCGCCACTCCCGCGGCTGCGGAAGATAATGGCGCTGCCTCTTCTGCGACAACCAATGTCGACATCTCTTGGTATGAGGCAAACCCCGAAGCCACGACGTTCACCATTTCGACTGCAGACCAGCTTGACGGACTTGCATACCTCGTAAATAACGGCGTTTGCAATTTCGCGGGCAAAACAGTTAAGCTCGGTGCTGATATCGTTTACAACACAGGTAAGTTCACTGTAGCGAAAGACGGCTCTCCTCTTTATAACGGTGAGGCGGTAAGTGAAACAAACCAGCCCAGAGTTTGGCCCGTAATAGGAAAGAAAGATGTCGGCACTAGCGGAAATCAGCCTATTGAGCTGAATGAAAAAGCGATGTTCTACGGTGACTTTAACGGTTGCGGACACTCGATTTCAGGACTTTATGTTTATAACACCCCTGCCGAAGGTGTTCGCAGAGTAGGTCTCTTCTCGGTTTTTGCGGGAAAAGAACTCAGAGAAACTTCCATTCTTAATTCATATTTTTACGCAAATGGAAACATTGGCTCTTTTGCGGGAGATATAAACAACGATCAAACGAACAACGTAACGCTTGAATATCTCTATTCTAACGCATATGTAGTTACAAGAACCACAGGTAAAGATGCCCGTGCAGGCGGTATAGTCGGCAACATCTTTAGCATCCTTAAATTAAACGTAAACAAATGCGCTTTTGAAGGCAACATGATTTATGTCGGAGAATCAGAAGGTCGTCATACAGGCGGTCTTATCGGTGCAACAAATTCACAGCATAGAGTGGAAAGTGCCGAGGTCATTTCCAACTGCCTTGTAAACGCTAAGTTCTCCTATGTAGGCAATCCTGAAGCTACGTTGAGATATTGGGGAGGCCTTAATGGAGACATGGGCGGAAACAAATCGGTTGCATCTAAGTTTGAAAACAATATCGTTATAATTACTGTTGACATTCCGGCTGAAACCAATGTTGTTGCTTTCGGTTTCTTTTTGGGCGTTTATTGGTACGGCGGAATGCTTGAGATGAATAACAATTACGGTATGGCAACGACCGAGACCGATAAAGTTTCCTCAAAGATATACAGTTACGAGGCGACATACATGGTTAAAGGTGAGGAAGTCATAACGGAATATTCCAAAAGGACATTTACCGATCCTATCGGTGTCACGATCACCAATCCCACAGAGGCTACGGGACTTGATACAAGCATATTCCTTCTTACAGCTGAGAAAGCCGCTATAAAGGATCTTAACGCTTGCTTTGACGGTCACGCCTTTACAGAGCTCTACCAGGCTAAGCCCGCCAGCTGCGACGGCGATGGCTGGAGTGCTCACTACAGATGTAACAACTGCAGCAAGTACTTTGATACGTTAACAAACGAAGTAGCCAAGGAAACAGTTATTATCCCCGAGACTCACGAATACGGCACTCTCATCGCAGGAACTCCCGCAACCTGCACGGAGAACGGTACGCTCTCTCACTACAAGTGCAGCCTCTGTAACAGAATGTTTAATGAGGATAAGGAGGAAGTAACCGAGCTTACGATCCTTGCCGGACACACATACGGCGATCTTGTTCCTCTCGTCAAGCCCACCTGTGAGGCAGCAGGAGCAATAGCTCACTATAAGTGTAGCGCTTGCAACAAGATGTTTGATGCGGATTTTGTTGAAGTCACCGACCTTGTTATTCCCGTAATAGATCATAAATACGGCAGATGGAATGAGCCCGTTGCTCCTACACCCAATGCCGCCGGTGTTCTCGGACACTATAAGTGCGACGAATGCCGCAAGTACTTCGACGCAGACAAGAACGAGCTTGCGTCTATCGAAGGCGAGCCCAAGCTCACAACTACAAAGAAGCCCGACACTACCAAGGCTCCCACAACAACGGCAGCTGAGGAAAAGGGCTGCGGCGGATTCGCGGCAGTCGGATCTCTCCTCGCTCTCATAGCTCTCACAGGAGCTGCTGTCGTTATCAAGAAGAAATAATTGATAGCGTTATCAAAGGAAAAACACAGATAAAGGGTTGTCTCATTAAGATAGCCTAAAAAAAGCGACAGCTTTTTATCGGAAGGTATTGAGCTGTCGCTTGTTTTGTCTTAAGTTGTCAAAAGGAATCGGCGTGAAGGAAAGCGAGTCCGCTCGGACAGAACATTTATAGTTGAAATAATAAAAACGCAAAGGAATTACGTAATGAAAAAAACACTTTCTTTAATAATAGCCGTGTGCGCACTTTTTACGCTTGTTTCGTGCGGTGGAAAAAAGGCATATGAAGCTGACGCAAAGAGCTTTTCATCAAAAGGAATGACCATTGAGCTTACCGAGGCGTTTGAGGAAACCTCGATGGAGGGGTACAGCGTTGTATATAACTCAAATGAAGTCGCGGTCTATATCATAAAAGAACCGTTTGAAGTTTTTGAGGAAACGGAGAATATGTCGTTTGAGAAATATACCGAATTTTTGCTTGAGTCAAACAAGGATAAATCTCCTACGCAGGTTTCAAAAGAAAACGGGTTCGCGTCAATGGAATATTCATATAAAAATGATGAAACCGATAAGAACTATAAATATTTTACAGCAATATTTGAGGGACCTGACGCGTATTGGTGCGTACAGTTCGTTTGCGAGGAAAACGTTAGCGAAGAATATATGCCTTATTTCATAAATTGGGCAAAGACTGTCACTTTCGCGCCAAAAGCCTGATCATGTGCACTGCGGCGGATTTTTAACGCAGAGTCGCTTTTTTAATATAACTCGAGCAAACTATAAAAATCTCCCCCGTCTTTTCGTGACGGGGGAGATTTTTATAGTTTATTGATCGTCCGCGACAGAGTCAGCGGATCCGTTATCGTTATTTTCTGAATTATCGGCTTCTTCCGTTTCGTTATCCTCTTCGTTTGCCGTTTCAAAACTTGTTGCTTCCGCTTCGTGCTCATGTTCATATTTCAAAGCTACGTTTTCATGATGCAAGGCGTAGATCAGGGCAACGATGGGGATCATCATAACCATTCCGAGGATTCCCGCGACGTTTCCGCCTACGATAACGGCGATAAATATCCAGATGGGTGGGAGTCCGACAGATTTTCCGACAACGTGAGGATATATAAGATGGTTGTCTATCTGCTGAAGCACAATAAATATAATAAGGAATATAAGGGCTTGTTTGGGCGATTCCATAAGCAAGAGGAACGCTCCGATACCGCCGCCGATAAACGCGCCGACGATAGGTATTATCGCGGTAACCGCTACAACGATACCTATAAGAACGGGATAAGAAATTCCGAATATCAAAAGAACGACAGACACCATTGTTCCAAGAATGATCGCGTCTATTATCTGCCCCGAAATAAATTTCGTGTAGATCGCGTTCATTCTGGATGAAAGCTCGATCGTTCTTTCAGCGGCAGAAGGCTTCATATATGAACGACAAAGCCCCTTGAGGGATCTTATGACTGATTCCTTGGATATAAGTAAGTAGAAGGAGAAGCAAAGCCCGACTACGAAATTAACAATAAATCCGAAAGCGGTCTCTACCACAACGGAGCCTGTGGTCAAAAGATTTTTGCCGAAATCACTTTGCATAAAAACAGACATAATGTCGCTGACTTCGAAGGATTCAAAGCTTCCGAAAAATGATTTCGGAATGTGAAGCTTGGTCGTCGCGAAATTTATCAGCCAATCAATAGTTGACGGAAGCTTTTCAAACAAAAGATTTATACCGTTTTTAAGTTCAGGCCATACGAGAGCGATTATTATGGCAATAGCGCCTATAATAATTAAAAAAGATAGGATCATACAAGTGACGCGCCTTAATTTTTTGTTCTTGAAAGGACCTATTTTTATCACTTTTTCAAGATTGCGCATAAGAAGATTTACAATAAAGGCTATGACACAGCCGTAAAGCAAGGAACCGACAAGCCCGAGTATTTTACTGACACCGTTTAAGACCAATTCATAGCTTTGCAGAAACATAAGAGCCGCAATAACCACGACCCCTATGGCAGTCCACATAAGCCATTTTGTTTTTTCTTTCATAAAATACGACCACCCTTCTTTATCCCGTCTGTTTAAGTATATATAAAACTTTTGATTTTGTTAATGATAACATTTTTAATTATAATATTTTTGTCATTTCGTGTCAAGTCAAATTTGTTATATTATTGTTGATTTTCTTCGTTTTGTATAGTTATGACTCTGTATACATCGCGAGTGTTGCAAACGGTATACGGGTACAGCTTGCCGAGCTTCGTGCTGTCGAACATAAATATGGTTTTTCGGCTGTTTTCCATAGCAGCCACGCGTATCGCCGTTTGATGAGGCTCGCTGTCGGTGATTCGCCCGTCATCAACGCATCCCGCGGACGAGAAAAATCCGATATCATAATTCATTCGTTTGATCTGCGCCACTGTGCCCTCTCCGATACAGCACATGTCCTTTTCATAATAATTTCCGCCAATAAGGATAGTTGGGATATTTCTCTCGGAAAGAAGGCGCAGATTCCTTGACGAGTTTGTTACGACAGTGACCGCCTCATGCTTCGCTATATACGGTATCAGATAGCTGCAAGTAGACGATGAATCAAGGTATATCATCTGACCGTCCTCTATATACTCGTCCGCCATCGACGCAAGCTTTGCTTTTTCTTTATTGCTGTGATGCATTCTGATCTGCAGCGGCTGCATTATGACCTGCTCAGGGGTGATGGCTCCCCCGTGATATCGTTTGAGATGTCCTTTTTTCTCGAGATACGCGAGATCTCGCCGTATCGTCATCTCGGAAACATATAGCTTCCCCGCAAGCTCCGCGACAGTTGCCTGCTTGTGAATATTTAAATAATCGATTATTTGATCCTGGCGTTCATTCATATATCAAAATCTCCCTGCTTTTATGTTCTTTTTTGAACTTAAAAATGTTTATTTATAAACATTTCGAACACATATTGACTTTTTGCTTGTTTATATTATAATATATTTGAACAAAAAAATCAAGAAAAATTTTATAAGGAGTTTTTGAAAATGGCAGTTGTTACTATCGTTGGCGCCGGTATGATGGGTTCGGCGCTCGCTTTCCCCGCTCGTGAAAACGGAAATGAGGTTCGTCTTGTAGGTACGCATCTTGACCGCGAGATCATTGAGACCTCCAAGAAGACAGACCGTCACCCTAAGTTTACAAGAGATTTCCCCGCAGGACTTAAGTACTATCAGATCGAAGAGCTCAAGGAAGCGCTTGACGGAGCAGATATGGTAATCGGCGGCGTCAGCAGCTTTGGTGTTGATTGGTTCGGCGATTTCGTTCTTCCTCAGATCGATGAGAGCATTCCCGTACTTTCCGTAACCAAGGGTCTTGTTGACACCGAGGACGGTAAGCTTCTTACATACCCCGACATTTGGGAAGCAAAGATGGAAAAGATCGGCAAGAAGCTCTCCATCAACGCTATAGGCGGTCCTTGCACCAGCTATGAGCTCGTAGCTCACGACCAGACCCAGGTTGCTTTCTGCGGAAGAGATATGAAGACTCTTGAGAAGCTTAAGAAGATCATGGCAACCGATTACTATCACATCAGCTTGTCAACAGACGTAACGGGTGTTGAGAGCGCTGTTGCCCTCAAGAACGGTTACGCTCTCGGAATCGCTCTCACGATCGGTCTTAACCAGAAGGCTTTCGGACTTGACAGCGAGCTTCACTTCAACTCTCAGGCAGGTGTTTTCGGTCAGGCAGTCAGAGAGATGTCTAAGCTTCTTGATTATCAGGGTGCCGGCACACTTGACAACCTCTGCGTAGGCGTTGGCGACCTTTACGTAACTGTTTACGGCGGACGTACTCGTCTTGTCGGTGTTCTTCTCGGCCGCGGTCTTAACATTGACGAGGCAAGGGAAGAGCTGAACGGTGTTACACTTGAGTCTCTCGTTGTTGCGGTTCGTGTTGCAAGAGCTATTAAGATCTGCACCAAGAATGGTATTCTCAATGCTGAGGACTTCCCCCTTCTTATGCACGTTGATTCTATCATCAGCGATAAGCAGGAAGTTAACATTCCTTGGGAAGAGTTCACATTCAAATACGAGAAATAAATTTCGATTTAATAAAAAAAGCTGTCTCAAATCAAGATTTGAGACAGCTTTTTTTGTGATCTTCAATTAAAACTCAAGTTTCTTTTCGATGTATGAGCGAAGCTCCGTTATGGGAAGTCTTATCTGCTCCATCGTGTCACGGTCACGGATCGTTACGCAGCCGTCGTTTTCAGACTCAAAGTCGTATGTGATACAGAAGGGAGTACCGATCTCGTCCTCGCGGCGGTAACGCTTACCGATAGAGCCCGCGTCGTCGAAATCGACCATAAAGTACTTGGAAAGCTCCGCGTGTACCTCGCCCGCCTTTTCCGAAAGCTTCTTGGAGAGGGGAAGGACTGCAGCCTTGAAGGGCGCGAGCGCGGGGTGAAGTCTGAGAACTGTTCTGACGTCGTTCTTGGCTTCGTCGATGACCTCCTCGTCGTAAGCGTCAACAAGGAAAGCGAGAAGAACACGGTCAGCGCCGAGAGAGGGCTCAACGACGTAGGGAATGTATTTCTCATTGGTTTCGGGATCGAAATATTCCATAGGCTGTCCGCTGTGATCCTGATGCTGTGTTAGGTCGTAATCGGTACGGTCAGCAACGCCCCAAAGCTCGCCCCAGCCGAACGGGAAGAGGAATTCAAAGTCGGTGGTTGCCTTTGAATAGAAGCAAAGCTCCTCGGGGGAGTGGTCACGGAGACGGAGGTTCTCGTCCTTCATTCCGAGGTTTAAGAGCCAGTTGTGGCAGTAGGTCCTCCAGTAGTTGAACCACTCAAGGTCGGTTCCGGGCTTGCAGAAGAACTCAAGCTCCATCTGCTCAAACTCACGGGTACGGAAAATGAAGTTTCCGGGAGTGATCTCATTTCTGAACGACTTACCGATCTGAGCAACGCCGAAGGGAACCTTCTTTCTCGACGTACGCGCGACGTTCTTGAAGTTTACGAAGATACCCTGAGCTGTTTCGGGGCGGAGATAAAGCTCGGAGGTATTGTCCTCGGTAACGCCCTGGAAGGTCTTGAACATAAGGTTGAATTTACGAATGTCGGTAAACTCTGTTTTGCCGCATCCCGGGCAAGGAATGTTCTTTTCTTTGATATATTCGAGCATCTCCTCATTCGACATAGACTCAACGGAGCATTCAATGCCATTCGCTGCATTGTAGTCCTCTATGAGCTTGTCCGCGCGGTGACGCATCTTACAGCTCTTGCAGTCGATAAGGGGGTCGGAGAATCCGCCGACATGCCCCGAAGCCACCCAGGTCTCAGGGTTCATAAGGATCGCGCTGTCAAGACCGACGTTATATTTGTTTTCCTGAACGAATTTTTTCCACCAAGCCTTTTTGACGTTGTTCTTAAGCTCAACGCCGAGGGGACCGTAGTCCCAAGAGTTTGCGAGACCGCCGTAGATCTCGGAGCCTGCGTAGATTATGCCGCGTCCTTTACAAAGAGCGACGATTTTTTCCATTGTTTTTTCGCGGTTGTTCATTTATATGTCCTCCAAAATGTTATCGTAATTATAGAATTCGTGATACGCTGATTCATTTTCGTCGGCGGGTTCCTCGGACGCCTTTTTTCTGTCAACGAGCGCCGATATTATAACGTAGGAGATAAGGCCGAAGATAATGGCTGAAATGAGCGCCGAAACGAGAAATATTTTAGCCCCGCGTCCCATTTTCTCACTCCTTCACATAATAATATATAATTATACACCATTTCTCCGAGTTTTGCAAGTAGGAAAACAAATAAAGCAACAAAAAGGTCGGATTTTTTTACTTTCCGACCTTGATTGGCTATTTCTCAGGCGTAAACCCGTCAAATATCGGGCAGACGCCTTTTTTTATCGCGTTTTGATATTCTTTTTCGTTATTTACCGTCCAGACGCAGCTTTTAGCGCCGAAGACTCGTGTAGTCAGAAAGAGAGAGACACCGTTCGGATATTTTTTATCGTACGAGATAAAATCGGGGCGCGATATGAAATTCGTCATAAGAGCGGCGAGAAGGAAATTCTTTATAAATCCCTGACTTGCTCCGTTTTTCTCACGGTTAAGCACCGTTACGAGCTGTCCCCTTGTAAAATCGGGACGGAGATCCTTCATCTGTCCGAGCAGTATCGGATTGAAAGACTCTATGACAAATTCGCCCTCGTATCCATCAAGTATCGGCACTATCGTATCGCAAAGAGAGGTGTCAAAGGTAACGCCTTTAAGCTCAATGAGAAGCGGGACCTTTCCGCTAACACATTCGAGAAATTCCTCAAACGTGGGTATAGCGTGTTCGCTGTCGGCAAGCTTCAGCTTCTTTATTTCGTCGAGCGTTAATTCACAAACGCGCTTGTCAACTCCGCACATACGGATAAGCGTATCGTCGTGGAATATTATCGGCTTACCGTCCTTTGTGAGCTGAACGTCACATTCAATTCCGAAGCCGTTATCAACGGCGGCGCTGAATGCCGGTATCGAGTTCTCGGGAAGCTTCTCATTCCAAAGACCTCTGTGCGCGTATCCCTTTTCGGGTAAGGAATACCGCCTTTTTCTTGCCGGCGCGATGAGAAAAATATAAGCCAAGAGCACGATAAGGACCAATGGAGTAATAATAATACCTAATATCATCAGTCGTCTCCGTTTGCGGCGTCCTCAAGCGCCTGCTTCATCGCGGGCTTCGCATCACCGTGCTTTACGAAGAGCATAGTGATAAAGGAAAGAACTACGAAAACGGTTCCGAACGGGAAGAGTGTTCGAAGATTCATAGTAAGCAGAGGCCCGCTAAGTACGGGACCGGCTATCTGAGCCGCCATACTTGCGGAGTAATAAAAGCCAGTATAACGTCCGACGTCGCTTCCCGTGGCAAGCTTGACGACCATAGGGAAGCTGTTTACGTTGATAGAAGCCCAGCCGATACCCGCCATTGAGAAGAAGATGTTCATAAGCCAGAGCGGGCTTCTTGACGTCATAAATCCCGCGGCAAAGAATGATGTTGCCAGGAGAGCAACGCCGATAAGGATCATCTTTTTGCGTCCGATCTTTGAAGAAAGGAAAGCAACGGGCAAAAACGCGACCGTGGCAACGCCGACGGCTATCATAAGCGTCATATTGTAGTCAAGACCCAGAACGGTTCTTGCGTAAACTGAGTATTTGGATGTTACGGCATTGTATCCGATATACCAGAAGGCAACGGACGCGAGCAGGAAGATAAGTGAACGCAATTCGCCTTTCGAGAGCTTTCTGCGGTTCTCCGCTGCGGCTTTCTCCTCCTCCTCGTTGGTGATACCCGCTTTCTCGCTTATAACGCGGGCTTCCTCAGCCCATTTCGTTTCCTTGACGGTAAACATAAAAACGATAAGGGCGACAAGCATAAGTCCCGCAACGGTCGAGAAGAACGCCGTGTAGCTCATAAGGTAATTTTCGGCTTTTCCCGTTCCAAATACCATACCGAGAACAAGTACGATCGCGCCGGCAAGGGTTCCCATCAGATTTATTATCGCGTTACCCTTGGAGCGAAGCGGTTTTGGCGTAACGTCAGGCATAAGCGATACCGCGGGGGATCGAAAAACACTCATTGACACGAGAACTCCGAGCAAAAGAACTATGAAAAGTATGAGCGGCGCGGGAGAGCTTACGGTCTGACGCCAAGCGTAGGCCTGACGCGCTTTGACTACGTAATTGCTGTAATCCTCGGAGAGGTCCCCTTTCTCGTCGTACATTTCAATAGACGTAAATTCTTCCTCGGTAAGCTCATCTCTTATCTTGTCTCCCGTGTTTCCGAGATCGGCGTTGTAGAGCATTGAAAGAGTGGCTTCGTTGTTTGTGTCGCTGATCGAGTCGATCCTTGAAAGCTGCCAGTTATCGGCGAAGGAAAGAGAAACGAACAGAACGCAAGCAATGATGGTGCCTATAAGGACATAAGGGGTCCTTCGTCCGCGCTTCGATCTTGATTTATCGGATAGCGCGCCGAAGATGGGAAGTAAAAAGAGCGCCAGAACATTGTCAAGAGCCATAATTATTCCCGACAGAGTTTGAGACATTCCAAACTTATCTGTCATTATCAATGGAATTATAGAGTCATAGCATTGCCAAAAGAGTTGGATAAGGAAAAAAGCCAGACCAACGAGAAACGTGCGTTTGTAATTGAGCTTCATTTTTTGTCCTTTCAAAATCAAATGTAAGAATATATTATATATTATACCATAGATTATGAGCTTTTGTGTAAATTTTTAAAAATACAATATAATTTTTTTGATTTTTGATAATGTAAATCTTGACGATATATGTCGAACGATTTATTACAGATGTTTTTGACGATTCATTGACATTTTTACCAAAATATGGTAAAATAAATCAAACAAAATTAATTTTAAGGAAGGAAAAAGACAATGGAAAAATTAAATTGGAAAAAGATCTTGCTTTTAGGTCTGCCGATAGTGTTTGCTGTATCGCTCGCGATAACTCTTGCCGCCTGTATGGCGGAAGCGGGGAGAGATGTAGGCGACAGCCTTTTTGCGGACGGGGATGCGGAAAAAGGGGACGAACCGTCGATAATAGTAAACACGGACAAAACGTACTCCGAGGGGCTTACATATAAAAGCAAGGGCGATGGGACCTGCGTTCTGTCAGGTCTTGGTGAGTGTCGGGACCGAGAGATAGTCGTTCCGTCTAAAAGCCCTGCGGGCGACACGGTAACGTCTATCGGAATGAGCGCGTTTCTCGGGAACACGACAATAAAACGCATAACGTTTCCCGACGGGCTTAAAAGCATAGGCGAGTACGCTTTTTACGAATCAGAGATAGAATCGGTAGTTATTCCATCGTCGGTCGAGTCTGTCGGGGCGGGGGCTTTTGCGTCTTGCCGTTCTCTTAAAACGATAAATGTTGACAGCGGAAACAGCCGTTATTCTTCTCTTGACGGCGTACTTTTCTCAAAGGATAAGAGCAGACTTGTATGTTATCCTTCGGGAAAAGCGGAAACGACATATACTATAAGACTCGGTGTCAGCGTTATTGAGCCTGCGGCTTTTTTGAACTGTGTAAATCTTAAATCAGTCAACTATAACGGTCAGCAGAAAGATTGGGATAAGATAGATATAGGCGCTAACAATACGTCGCTCACGTCACTTGAGGTCAAGTTTTTGACGAGCATAAAGTAGTGTTTTCTTCACAAACAAACGCGCAATTAAAAAAGATTTTCTCGCAGCGCGAGAAAATCAAATTTAATTAAAACGATCCCGTACCGAATATATCGCTTCGGTACGGGATCATATTTATATCTGCACAAATCCGAGTTTGCGTTTTACCTTTGAGATGGTCTTTCTCGCGAAGTATGATGCTTCTTCGGAGCCTTTTTTCATAACCTCCTCAAGATATGCTTTGTCAGCGAGGATACGCTTGAATTCCTCCTGGACGGGGATAAGTTTGTCGCAGCAGACCTCTCCGACAGCCGCCTTGAAGTCGCCGTATCCCTTGCCCTCGAACTCTTTTTCCGCTTCCTCGATGGTCTTGCCCGAGAAGCAGGAGTAGATAGTCAGAAGGTTGCTGACGCCCGGCTTGTTTTCAGGGTCGAAAACGACAGACGCCTCTGAGTCCGTGACCGCGCGCTTGAATTTACGCATAATGACGTCGGGCGCGTCGAGAATACGAACGACGGCATTCTCGTTCTCGTCGGACTTGCTCATTTTCTGAGTAGGCTCGGCGAGAGACATTATTTTAGCTCCCGATTTTGCTATAAGGGGCTCGGGAACGACGAAGGTGTCGGGGTATATCTGGTTGAAGCGCTCGGCTATGTTGCGGGCGAGCTCAAGGTGCTGCTTCTGGTCGGCGCCGATCGGAACGACGTCAGTCTGATAGAGCAGAATGTCAGCCGCCATAAGAGTGGGATACGTGAAAAGTCCCGCGTTTATGTTGTCCGCGTGCTTCTGGCTCTTGTCCTTGAACTGCGTCATGCGTGACAGCTCGCCGAACATCGTGAAGCAGTTGAGCATCCACGCCATTTCGGTGTGCGCGGGAACGTGCGACTGGACGTAAAGAGTGTTCTTTTCGGGATCAAGACCGCAGGCGATATAGAGCGCGAGGGTCTCGTAGGTGCGGCGGCGAAGCTCGGCGGGAATCTGACGAACGGTTATCGCGTGCTGATCGACGACGCAGTAGAAGCATTTATATTGCTCCGAATATATAGGGAAGTTCTTTATCGCGCCGAGGTAGTTACCGATAGTGAGGTTTCCGCTCGGCTGAACTCCCGAAAAAATTACGGGTCTTTCGTTTAACATAGTGATTCTTCCTTTGAGTTGATATAATAAAGTATGATAACACAAAAAGGCGGATTTGTCAAGGTTAAATTTGCGTTTTGAAAAAAGGCTTTTAACTATTTTTTCATTATCCTCATAGCGTTCAGCACCGCGATAAGGGCGACACCGACGTCGCCGAAAACAGCTTCCCACATACCGGTAAGTCCGAACGCGCCGAGTATGAGGAACGCGCCCTTGACTGCGAGCGTAAGTATAATATTCTCGATAACTATGCGGCGCGTCGCTCTCGCGACCGATATTGCCTCAACTATCTTCGACGGCTCGTCGGTCATAAGCACTACGTCCGCCGCCTCGATAGCGGCGTCTGAGCCGAGCGCGCCCATGGCGATACCGACGTCCGCACGCGCGAGAACGGGCGCGTCGTTGATACC
>JAZRUP010000070.1:0-4834 GCA_045652645.1 Eubacteriales bacterium
CGATCCGACTTGATTTTGGTTCGGACTTTTCAATGGAATTTTTATAATTATATCATAATTTTTTCAGTATGTCCACAAAAACCGCCGAGTGTGATTCGCTCGGCGGTTTTAATTTTATTTTACTATATCTAAAAACTCCTCATACGAAACGAGCAGCTTTATTGCCGCCAAAAACGCGTTGGGCGTCATATCGGGGGGCAATCCGAGCTTTTTCGCGAGCTCGTTGCGCCTCTCCGCGCTGTCTGGCTTGCCCGTAAGTCCCGCCTCGTAAAGATCGGCTTTCGTCAGCGGATTCTCCTCCGCTCGCGCTACCGCTTCGCCGTTTGAATACGGAAAAAGAAGCTCGTAAAGGATCTTAAGGTCGATCCCCTCAACCCCAAGAGTTCCCTCCTTCGACGGCTCGCTTTTTCTTTTTTCAGTACCCTCGACACGCGGAGTATAGACCTGTATAAGTCTGTCCTTCGGTATCGCGGAGGATATATGAGAGCGTATGACCTTCCCCGCCCCGTCGCTGTCGGACAGAACGATTATTTTTGTTTTTTCGGACAGCGCGCGAAGCAGCGAGAGCTTTTCGCTTTTCTTGAATATCCCGAAGCCGTCGGTCGTAATGATCTGCGCCGTGACTATCGAATGAAGCCTCGCGCGGTCGTATTTTCCCTCGACGACGATGGGATAAGGTATATTAAGCTTTTCCATATTATTTTACTATAAAATACAGAAGCACGAGCGCGCCGAGAATTATTCTGTAAACACCGAACGACGAGAACGTATGCTTCTTGACAAAGTCCATAAGGAACTTTATAGCTACCATTGAAACAGCAAACGCCGTAACGCACCCGAGAGCCAACACAAGCCATGCGTCAAGCGGAACGCTGACCCCCGACTCGCTTACGTATTTAAAGAATCCGAGAAGCTTTATAAGGCTCGCTCCCGCCATCGCGGGGATAGCCATAAAGAACGAAAATTCAGCGGCGACCGTTCTTGACATACCGATGCTCATAGCACCGAGTATAGTGGAGCCCGAGCGCGATGTTCCGGGGATTATCGCGAGCATCTGAAAAACGCCTATCAAAAACGCGTTTCCGTAGCTTACGTCCGCTATATCCGAGATCTTCGGCTCTTTGTTTTTGTTGAGTTTTTCGATAAGTATAAAAAGTATTCCGTAAATTATAAGTGCCGTGGCAACGACGTAAGCGTTATAGAGCCAGCCGTCGATGTCCTTGCCCGTGAGCTTTTCGAGCACCTTGTCAACTCCGATGCCGACGATAGCGGCCGGCACGCTCGCTACAAGCACCTTAGCCCACATCGTCCACGTTGATCTTTTCTCTGCCGAGGATTTTGAGGGCGCAAAGGGATTGAGTTTTCGGAAAAACATTACGATTACGGCAAGAATTGCTCCAAGTTGTATCACGACGTTGAACATCTCAAGAAATTCTGCCTTGAATTCCGTGCCGAGACCCGGTGCTACATTAAGTCTCAAAAATTCGTCAAGCAATATAAGATGCCCCGTTGAGCTGACGGGAAGCCACTCGGTTATTCCCTCAACTATGCCAAAAACAAGGGCTTTTAAAAGTTCAATAATTAGCATATATCTGTCTCCTACTTAATTATGAGGCTTGCATGCGAATGCCGCAAATCCGTTCTGCTCGAGTGCCAGAGCCGCAGTTTTCGCGGCTTTTATATCTTCAAAAATACCGAAGACCGAGCTTCCGCTACCCGAAAGAAGAGTTCCGTACGCTCCGTTTTCTTTCATTATATTCAACGAGGAGCGGTCATATCCCGGAGCATCCTCGAAAATATTATAGAGGTTTTCTCCAAGCTTTTTTATATCATTTTGCTCAATAGCTGAAAGCATAGCATCAAGCTTGTCCGTTTTTGGAGCATAGCCGATAAAATTATTATACATTTCATCAAGCGCCCTGAACTGCGCGGGGGTTGAGCACCCCGCTTTGCCTTTGACGATAACGATGCCGCAATCTGGCAACGCAGGCGCGTCTTTGAGTATTTCTCCGCGTCCGTACGTCAGCTTTCCTCCTCCGACAACGCAGAATGGCACGTCAGACCCGAGCCTTGCTCCAAGCTCGGCGAGCTCATCTAAAGGTCGGTTTAGCGAAAAAAGCTCATTAAGTCCGCGAAGCGTTGCCGCCGCATCCGCGCTTCCTCCCGCAAGGCCTCCCTGCATCGGTATGCGCTTATCGATCTTTATATTTACACCGTATGTTATTCCGTAACGGGACATAAAAAGCTCTGCCGCACGGTAGGAAAGGTCAGATTTCTCGTCAACATCATAGTTACCTTTAACGTGTATCTCGCCCGACACGTTCTGCTCAAGCGTTAATGTGTCCGCAAGGCTGACCGTTTGCATATAACTGATTATATCGTGAAAGCCGTCAGCTCTTCTCGATGTAATATCAAGAAACAAATTTATTTTTGCGTATGCGTTTATCTTCAACATAGAAAAACTCCGATAGTGATATACTTATATTTTATCACTATCGAAGTATTAATGTATTAACTCTTTGTTAATTATAGGAAGAGTTTTCCCGTTTGTTTGCCGTGAAGCGCCAAAACGAGCGATTCGGGGATCATTGAAAACTCCGCCATAAGTGAATGAGGCTTATTTACAGGGTCATCTTGGTACATCGGAACGAAATATACAGACTTTTTCTCAAGCATAACGGAAATGCTCTTAAGATTTCCAGAAAGCGCATCATTTGTAGACAGCGCGATTATAAGCGGTCGGTCGGCTCGAAGATGCGCCTTTGCCGCCATACATACGGGCGTATCCGTAATTCCGCAGGCAAGCTTCGCGAGCGTGTTTCCTGTACAAGGGCTTATTATCAGCGCATCAAGCTTGACTTTGGGTCCAAGCGGCTCAGCGTCGGGAATCGTCGCGATGATCTCCCCGCCACAGATCTCTTTCACGCGCCGCTTGAATTCCTCTGCCTCAAAAAATCTCGTATCCGTATTGTAAACGTTAAAGCTCATTATAGGGAGCACATCATATCCGTTATCAACAAGCAATTTCATCTGCTCAAGAGATGGCGCAAGAGTGCAAAATGAACCGCAAAAGGCGTAACCTATCATAAATTCAACTCCTTAGTCAGAATTTCAAAAAGATACTCACCTATAAGCTCACCGGCGCTAACAGGAGCGTATTTCCCTGGTAAGGACAGCGCGGGAATGACCTCTATACCGTGTTTTTGAGCCGCCTCGGGGTCAACCCCGCCGGGAGCTGACGCAAGATCAACGATTATAGTCTTACTTGAAAAGAAACGTAAAACATCCTCGTTAAACAGCCAATGCGGCGCGGTATTGAAAATAACGTCGTAGCCTCGGCAAAGAGCCGTGAGCGTTGAACGTTTTTCCTCGCTATATCCTATTTTCAGCGTTTCGAATCCGTAAGCTGCCGCCCACGCAAGGTCGGTGCTCTTTCTCGCAGCAACAGTTACTCTTGACCCAAGGGATTTTAACATTGGCGCGAGCGTTTTTCCGAGTCTTCCGTAACCTATGACCGCGCTTTTCGACCCGAACACCGACACGTCAAGTCGATTCATTGCAATAGAAAGAGCGCCTTCAGATGCCAAAACGGAATTTCTTATTTTAAGCTCCTCAAGGTCAAAATAGTCCGTTATAGTAACGTGAAACTCCTCCGCGAGCTTTCTTATCTGCGGTGAAAGCCTTCCTCCGTACATAGGAATGTCGGACGAGAGCTTAAATATCTCACGTATCTCGGGGACGTTGCCCTTTTTCATCAATGGGCACGAAAGATGAACCCCGTCACCCGATATAGGAAGCGGTAAAATTACCGCTGACGCGCCGTCAAAAGCGTCTTTTAGATTCGATACTACATTCGCACCGCCAGGTAAATATTCCCCGGATATACCAAAGCACGCTACCTCAACTCCGTTTTTTGAAAAATACCCGGCAAGAGCGGCAAGTCGTCTGTCTCCGCCGAGTAATGCAAGCTTTATGTTTTTCATATCTGTCTCCTTAAATGTATAGCATAATTTTAATTATATGCTCCACACTAAAGAATATGCCGAAAAACAAAAAAAGTGCATCTGTAAAAGATGCACTTTTTATTAAATATGCTTACTACCGCTCTTCTCGGTAATAATTCTGACCGAGAGCTGCGGGGGGCTGATGCTCTTTTTTCTTTCTCGAGCTTGTAAATACGAGAACCGCTATCGTCACGAGATACGGAAGCATCTTTATAAGCTCCTTTTCGCTTCCCGAAAGTCCGGGAATATAAACGCAGGCTATATAAAGTCCTCCGAAAACGTAAGAGCTGAATATTGCGGATATAGGCTTCCAAAGCGCGAAGATAACTATTGCTATCGCAAGCCAACCTCTGTCACCGAAGCCGTTGTTTGTCCATGCGCCTGTGGTATAGTCCATAACGAAGTAAAGTCCTCCGAGACCCGCGATAGCGCCGCCGATGCAAGTCGACAGATATTTATAACGGGAAACGTTTATACCTGCCGCATCAGCGGTAGCGGGATTTTCACCTACGGCGCGCAGATTAAGTCCGACACGGGTACGCTTGAGGATCCACTGAGTAAGAACGGCTATTATAATTGCTACGTATACCAAAAATCCGAACGAAAAGAAGGTCTCACCGATAATTCCGAGATGATCAGAGATAAAAGGTATCTTTGTCTTATATGCGTTACCGGTCGTAAGAAGCGAAATAGAACCGCTCTCACCAAAGAATTTAAGCAACGATCCGCCATAGAAATTACCGAGGCCGACACCAAACGTTGTCAGCGCAAGACCGACGACGTTCTGATTAGCCTTAAGAGTGATCGTGAGGAAGCTGTAAATAAGCGCT
>JAZRUP010000071.1:0-4884 GCA_045652645.1 Eubacteriales bacterium
ATAGTTCACGCCGTTACTCGCCGAGTAACCGATTTCTACCTTGAAACTAACAAGCGCTACATACAGCAAGCCAAGCAGTATCTCACGGCAGGATTCTTCAGCCTCGATTTTGGCACTCAGCTCGCTCCTCTCGTCGGTCCCGGACTTTTTGATGAATTCATTCTTCCCTACCTGCGTGAGCTTATAGACCAGTTTAAGAGCGAAGGACTCAAATTTGCTCTCCACTCCTGCGGTGCTATAGACCCTCTAATTCCTTGTCTTATCGATGCAGGCGTAGATATCCTCAACCCGCTTCAGGCAAAGGCTGTCGGAATGGACGCAGAAAGTCTTGCAAAAAAATACGGAGGCAAACTCATATTTATGGGCGGAATTGACGCGCAAGAGTTACTCCCGCTCGGCACTCCCGAACAAATACGAGAGGAAGTCCTCCGTCTGCGCGATCTGTTTAAGGGAGATTTCATAGTATCACCGAGCCACGACGCGCTCCTGCCTGATGTTCCCTTTGAAAATATGATGGCGATGAGTCTCGCGGCAAGGGAATAATTTAATTTTTAAAAATTTCCTTTATTATTTTTGTAGCTATTTATATTTAAAAAGCAGCAGTTCAATATGAACTGCTGCTTTTTCACGTTAATATTTCACTTCTGTGATATTGTTTGAAAAAAATCTCCAATAAAGGCTTATAATTTTATTCAGGTTTTCCTTCTTTAAAAGTATCCGGATCAAAAGAAGGGATCTGAGTTGCGTTGGCATTACTGCGGCTTTCTTCATACCACGCCGATTTAGCGTAGCCTGCTACAGTTTCCGTTGCCGCCCAAACACCGCCGGTCTTTAAAATTTTTGTTCTGTAAATAGGATAAATGTTTCCTCCGATCGGTACTGTCGGTTTTCCGGGGGTTTTATTGTTACCCCAAAAATTTATTTCACCGCGCTCGCCGAGATATTCGCCGGTCGTAAAAATGTAATACTCTGTAGAACTTACAAATTGGATCAAAAAATCCAAATTTATGGAATCAAGGCCAAATATTTCGGTTAATTCCGCGCTTTGAGTAACCGCCATACTGCCGAGAGTATCTCGACCGTCTCGCCAACCAAGTCCGCCGTCTTGTCTGTCTTTTATTTGATCGTTCAAATAAGAGCTAGGTGTGTTCAGTCCGTGCTCCGGATGGCTTATGATCTGCTGTATAAGAGCCAGATGGTCCTCGCCGATAGCGTCATCAGTCGGAAGATCGCCTGAACCTATCCAGTTGAATTCTCCCAATTTAAGGGGGATCTCAAGGCTTGCAGGGTTAGGACCCATAGATGAATATTGCCAAGTGGCATAAACTCCTCCCGTGGAGACCAAAAGGATCAGACAGATCAGAAGTATTGCGTATCTCTTAATCAATCAGGTCACCTCCGTGAGGCTCGTGATGCTTATGCTCAATCGCAAGCTTTACGGCATTGCCGCCCGCTTGAGTTATCTTAGACATCGCTTTTGACGAGAAGCCGTCCGCATACACAATTAAAGCTTTATTCAAAGTTCCGTTTTCAAGGATCTTGACACGCTTACAGCTCTTTCCGATAAGCTTCTTTTGCTTCAGCGAGTGAATGTCTACGACGTCGCCCGATTCATAATTATCGTTAAGAACTCCGATATTGACCTCACCCGTTCTTCCCGCCGCCGAGTATTTTGCGTAGCGTGGCTTTTTCGGCTCAGGTTCAACTTGAGGCTCGGGCTCGGGTTCGGGTTCGGGTTCGGGTTCGGGTTCGGGTTCGGGTTCCTCGACTGCGTACAAAAGAACTCTCTTGTCTTTTTCTTTTTGAATAAGATTTTCAAGTATCGGAGACGCTATCATTGAGAAAAGTATCAGCAATATACAAAGCCAACCCGCGGGGGATTGCATAAACAAAACGAAGCTTCCTACAAAGGGAATACGGTCTCCGCGGTAAATGGCGCGCATTTGTCCGTAAAGAACCGGAAATCTGTCAGCTGAATCCACGGCGTCACCCTGTAAACGGAAATAACGGCAATCGGGATGCGTTTCATTCGGCTCCTCGATCTCTACGATCCTGTGTACGATAAGCATTCCGTCGGTTTCATAAACGACAATATCGTATAGTTTAAGATCCATTTCATCGGGTAATTTTTCCGTACGGATAACGTCAAAGGCTTGAATATGGTCATTTATGCCGTTTTCTTCAAGATAGGTGTTTTTGGGATTTTTATGCGCCATAGAGCTTGTACGCACCACGCGGTATGCCGTTGCGGGAAGCTCATCGGTACGGGATTTATTGTCGGTACAGCCGATAAAGAAGGAGCCTATGAAAACCAAGACCAAGGCCAAACAGACTATACCGGAAAAAGCATAGTCTACAATCTTCATAAATTTATTCGGTTTTTTATTTTGTTTTTTTCTGTGGTCTGCAAGGATGCGTTCGTCTTCCGCTCCGGTGCGGATCAGCCTTAAGGAAAGCTTTGTGATAATACTTATACAAAGTACCGAAAGAGCCGTGAGCAAAGTAAAGACGATAGAACACAGAATAATGACGTAAATCTCGTAATCTTGCATATTATTCCGTTTGCCAGTATATTGATTTTAACGGCAAGGCGCGAATTGCGCCTTGCCGAAAGAAAATAAATGAAGTAATTTTAATTATTAGGTATTTGCGTCTGAGGTTACAACGCCGTCGGTTATACGCACGACGATATTACCGTTCATAGCCTCACGGAAAGCATCGTGCTCGCTCTTGAGGTCGAGAACAAAGGTCTGGCTGAGCGAGATCATGCTCTTAAGAGCGGTTTCATCCAATGTGTAAGTAAAGAAATCTGTTTTATCGTCAGAATTTTCATCCACCGGAGTCCATGTTACATTGGGAGAAAAGTCTCCGTCAGAGGGGTTGGTGAATGTGAAGATATCAGTAGGAGTACCTTCCGCACTATAATTTCCGCTTGCATCCATTTTATACTTCATATCGGTTGTTGTGCCAAAATAAAGCTCGGAAGGAACCGCATTCTCCTTTATTGTCTGGGGAGCGTTCGCCGCGGGAGTAAAAGTTACCGTAAGAGTAATGGGTTTACCGTCGTTAGCAGCAAAAACAAGCTTTGCTTCGTGGCTTTCGTTCGCCTGGTCAACAGTAAGAACGAGATTGCTCTCAATTTTGTACGTACCGTTTGCGCCGGTAAGCTCCGCGTCGGTAATGGTAACTTTAGCTTCGGCAAAAGCATCCGCTATATCATTTGTACCCGCGTAAGTCCAAGTTGCGTAAACACCGCCGATGGTAACACAAAGCATAATTGCTATCAAAACACTTAATTTTTTCATAATAACAATCTCCTTATTGATAATTATTGTACCTTTATTTTACATCAATCTGTTTCGGTTGTCAATACATTTTTCGAATTTATTTTATAAAAACAAACTGTTAACAGCAGAGATGCTAATGTCCGATTATGAAAAAGAGTAGATCCATATTCGATATTAAAGTATAAATCTCCTTGTTTTGCAAATAATAGTGTTACCCACTATTTAAAAGCAAGGAGATCTTTATATATGAAAGCAACAGGAATCGTGCGCCGTATCGATGACCTCGGACGTGTCGTCATACCTAAGGAGATACGCCGCACAATGAGAATACGCGAGGGCGACCCTCTCGAAATATACACCGACCGTGAGGGTGAGGTAATTTTTAAAAAGTACTCCCCTATCGGCGAGCTTGCGGAATTTGCCGCGCAGTACGCGGAAACACTTCATAAGACCTGCAATCTCGCCATCGTTATCAGCGACCGCGACGCGGTCATCGCAAGCTCGGGCGTTCCGCGCAAGGAATACGCCGACAAGCGTCTTTCCGACGAGCTTGAGAGCATCATCGAATCCCGCTCGCTTTACGTCAGAAAGGACGGTGCGGAAAAGCTCCCCGTTGTCGGAGACAGCAGCTCACATTACGTCAGTTGCGCTATGCCCATTCTCACCGAGGGGGATATAATCGGCTGCGTAGTGTCTGTCGGCAGCGCCGACGGTAAAGCCCCCGAGCTCTCCCCCGAGCTTGAAGCAAAGCTCATACAGACCGCCGCAAACTTTCTCGGAAAGCAGCTCGAATCTTAAAACGGGTCATCCTCCACGGCGTACGCCGTGAACCTCCCCTTACACACAAGGGGAGGCTTTTATTTTCCGCAAAAGTGTTGCAACACCCGTTTTTTTATGGTATAATGTAAGAAATAGCATATTGCACAATTTTTCCCTTGAGCAACGAAGTATAAGGAAAAATTTGAAGGCTGAAACAATTTACGACAGACAAAAGCCGCGCAAATTTTTTCTTAGACGAGGCGCACCGCAGAAAGTAAAGCGAAGGCGTAGTCCCTCTACGTCGAGCTGATTTCGAGGAGCAACGAAGTATAAGGGAAAATTTGAAGGCTGAAACGAGGTAAAGGATGAAAAAGATAGAACTCTACACAGACGGTGCCTGCCGCGGCAACCCCGGTCCCGGCGGTTGGGGGGCTGTGCTTGTATATAACGGCCACGAAAAAGAGCTTTCGGGCGGAGAGAAGAACACCACAAATAACCGTATGGAGCTGACCGCCGCGATCGAAGGGCTTTCCGCGCTCAAGGAGCCCTGCGAGGTCACTCTCACGACGGACTCGAAATATCTCTGCGACGCCATCGAGAAAGGCTGGGCGGAGGGCTGGAGAAAGCGCGGCTGGGTCAAGCCCGACAAAAAGCCCGCGCTCAATCCCGACCTTTGGGAGAAGCTCCTCGACCTGCTGAAAAAGCATAAAGTAACGCTCGTTTGGGTAAAGGGGCACAACGGTCACCCGTACAACGAACGCTGTGATGTCCTCGCGACGACATTCGCTGATAGCTTATAAATAAAATGAAACTCTCCGCAAAAAGGCGGAGAGTTTCT
>JAZRUP010000072.1:0-1914 GCA_045652645.1 Eubacteriales bacterium
GGCTCCCTCCGGGAGGGGGCTCCCGACGCAGTCGGGTGGAGGAGAATGCGTTATTTTAATTAAGATATTCAACATTTCCGTCGGCGGGTATTTTTTTAATTAAATTGATTTTCTCGCCTTAAGCGAGAAAATCTTCCTTAACGTTTCTCGAAGAGAAACATATTACTGCGCGAAGCGCAATATCACTTGCCCGAAGGGCAACATCATTCGTCCGCAGGACGACCTTAATTATTATCTTTTCCAAAAAAAATTGCGATATTCCCCGATAAAAGTTCTTTTTCGTTCTTTACAATCGGGGAAAGATGTGATATAATTAGTATGTATGCAAAAATTCAATTCTTCAAAGGATGGTGTTCAAAATGGAAAAGAAATTTATTGTTGAAACCTCCGCGCGCCACGCTCACGTGACCCGCGAAACTCTTGAGATCCTTTTCGGTAAAGGCCACGAGCTTACCAATAAAAAGGACCTCAGCCAGCCCGGTCAGTTCGCTTGCGAAGAGAAGATCGAGGTAGTAGGTCCCAAGGGCTCTCTTAAAATGAGTATTCTCGGCCCCTGCCGTCCCGACGATCAGGTCGAGGTCTCCTTCACAGACGCTCGCGCGCTCGGCGTAACTCCCCCCGTTCACGAGAGCGGTGATATTGAAGGTACTCCCGGAGTTAAGCTCGTAGGTCCTTGCGGCGAGGTTGAGATAGCAAAGGGCGTTATCGTAGCTAAGAGACACATACATATGACTCCCGAGGACGCGGAAGCTCTCGGCGTCGCGGATAAGGAGATCGTCAACGTTAAGCTCGACACCCCCCGCGCAACTGTTTACGGTGACGTTGTCGTACGCGTCAGCCCCAAGTTCGCTCTCGCTATGCACATCGACACAGACGAGTGCAACGCCGCGGCCGCTTTCGGCAATGTTTACGGAGAGATCGTAAAATAAATACATAGGAGAAACATTATGAGAATTTTGTTTCAGGGTGACAGCATAACGGATGCGGGTCGCGACAGACGTAATTATCACGATATGGGTAACGGTTACCCTAAATATGCGTCTGCCCTCATAAAAGAGGCTCATCCCGATATGGATCTTGAGTTCATTAATCTCGGTATCGGAGGAAACCGAACCGATCAGCTGTTCGACCGTCTTTATCCCGACGCTATCGCTCTTGATCCCGATATTATTTCTATCCTTATCGGTATCAACGACGTCTGGCACCGCTACGGCAACGCAAGGATAGCTACGACGGATGAGCAGCTCGAGCTTAACTACCGCACGATCCTCACCGAGATCAAGACCAAGACCCACGCGAAAATAATGATGATAGCTCCCTACCTTCTCGACTGCGACAACAAGGAAGGCATCAGAGAGGACCTTAAAACAGCCCTCCCCATAATCTATAAGCTCGCGGACGAGTTTGCGGACGTTTTCATTCCCCTCGATAAGCATTTCGAGGAGGCGTTGAAAACTCAGCCCGAGCCTCAGTTCTATTCGGGTGACGGAGTTCATCCCAACGCAAACGGCGCGGAGTTCATCGGCAAGATCTACGCCGAGGCTATCGAAAAGCTGCTTTAATAAAGCAAAAATCGGGATATGTTAAATTAAAGGTTTTTTGGTATAAAAGCAAGACGAACGCCTACATGGCTCCCTTCGGGAGGCTATTAAAAGTGACGCTGTCCGACAGGATCTTTAAAATCAATTTAATATTGATACGTATCCAAAATTAAAACAAGCAAAAAATTAAAATAAAGGAGATAAAACAATGAGCAACGTAAGTGAAATGCCTTACGCACAGAGCCTTGAGGTTCAGCACATGTGTAAGGTAACAAAAGGACCCCATCACGGTCCCGCCCCCATTCCCGAAGAGGGCAAATGGATAGAGGCAAAACAGATCACAGACATTTCCGCGTACACCCACGGTGTGGGC
>JAZRUP010000073.1:0-11118 GCA_045652645.1 Eubacteriales bacterium
GAACGGTAATTCTGCTCAAGCTTAATTACTTTCGCGTCATGATAGCTCTTGTCAAAACCGAGTATATTCTGAACTGTTGCGCCGCGGAATCGGTAAATACTCTGGTCATCGTCACCGACAGCCATAATGTTTCTATGGTAAGATGAAAGGAGTGCAACAAGAGCAAACTGAGCCTCGTTTGTATCTTGAAATTCGTCTACACTTATGTAACGAAATCTTTCGGAGTATTTCTCTCTGACATCACGGTGATCTCTAAGAAGAGAGACGGTCTTCATAATAATATCGTCAAAATCAAGTGCGTTTGAGGATTCCATTCTTGCCTGATACGCTCTGTATATCTTCGAGATAAGTTGAAGTCTGTATTCGTGACCCGCCTCGGCTTCAAAAAGCTCGGGTGTTCTAAGCTTTTCTTTTGCTCGGCTTATTGCGTTTACGACAGATTTTAGCGGCAACATCTTTTCGTCGATATTAAGCTCTTTCATTGAAGCTTGTATTGCTTTTTTTGTATCATCTGTATCGTAAACGGTAAAGCCATCCGAAAGTCCCGCCAGTGGCGCGTTAGCGCGGAGTATACGCATACACATCGAGTGAAATGTTCCTGCCCATATCTCTTTCGCCGCATCAGGGTCGGAAAGAGTTGCGGCAAGTCTTTCTTTGATTTCATTTGCCGCCTTATTTGTAAAAGTGATGGCAAGCATACGCCACGGAGGACACGGATCGCTTATAAATTCCGGAAGTATATTTTCTATCTCCTCTTTCGACAAAAACTTTGCCATTTCAAGAGAGTTAACCTTTTCCTCGGTAAGGTCGTACGGTACGCTCGTATCGGCGTATGCGTTACCGTATTTTATTATATGGGTGATCCTTCGGACAAGAACGGTAGTTTTACCGCTTCCAGCCCCCGCAAGTATAAGCAAGGGACTGTTCACAGAAAATACCGCTTCTCTCTGTTTATCGTTAAGGTCTTCATTAACACGATCAAAAAGAGCTCTTTTTGCCGCTAAATATCTTTGATTGAGTTCAGACATATCTTTAATTTGTTCTTTCTATGTATTTTAACCGCAGTCCCGCCGTCCGTAAAACGGACGGCGGGAAGATAAAAGAGATGTTACTCAGTTATCTTTTTTCTGTTGATTTTGGTTGTTGCTCTGCTGATTCTGGTTGTTCTTCTTGTTGTTCTGCTGATTCTGCTGATTCTGTTGGTTCTGATTGTTTTGCTGATTGTTGTTTCTGTTAAACATAATTATCTCCTCAATAATTCAACGATTCGTTATAATTCATCGGGAATTACAAGATAATTATTTGCAAAAATCTTATTTATTATTACGAAAAATGATATTTCTCTTCAACTTCCTCATTGATTTTATAAAGAGCGGAAATAAATGTAATAGCAAAAATGATCTCAAAAGCAAGCTCTATCATCCAAGACCATTCAGATATAGCGTTTATTCTGAACGAGAGAACTCTGAAGAAAATAGCGATCCCCGCTAAAGCGCCAAAAGAAAAAGACAAGCATATGTACTTTCTCAACCTGGCATAAATTTCTTTTGATTTTGAGACAGGATCAATACTTTCGTGGATAGGAATGTATCCGCAATGTTTTTTTACAACTTGATACAGAAGCATTGATACCGATGCTACCATTATTATAAAGCAAACAGCCTCTGCGGCAGATATAGTCAGCGCTATTCCCCATCGGTTAAAAGCTAAAACTTTCCTTGAAACATCCTTAGGATGAAAATCCGAATTAAAATAATTAATAAAGACATATGATACTATGGAAATAATAGCGTAGGCCGCGGCTGAAGTGACAGTCATGATCTTGTAAATACATTTCTTATCCCCGATCATAATAGCGGCAACGATAAAGCAAACTGCGGCAAAAAAATCCGGGATCAAGTTAAATCCTGCGTTTCCGTCAATGTAAAGGTCAAGAGCAAGAACGGCACCAAGTCCAAAAACCAGCAAAGAATTCTTTATCCGTCTGACAATAAATCTTGTTTTGACGTTAAAAACATCCTTATTATATTTTTCATTAAGTCTTTCAATAAAAGGGACATCCTTTTTCAAGGCTGAGAAATACTTTCTGATCTTTATTACCCAAACGATTCCCGTTATAAATATAATGGTCATTGAAATCACACGGAAATGATTTATAAAATCGTATCTGCTGTAATTATAAGATTGTACCGTATCAACACCTGAAAGCGCAAGCATTTCAGGAAGAACAGCTAAAAAGTTTTTAACAACGACAAAAATCAGTGTAGATCTTTTAATACGATCTGTATAACTGCGTTTTTTGATGTGCTTTTCGCCGTTTTTCCTAAATACAGAAACGCCATCTTCTCGTGTTCCCATATAGGTAATTCCATCAAAAAGCTTTATATATGCGGGAATTATCATAATAAGTTCTGCCGCGGAAATTATAAACATAGCCATAAGAATTGTTGTTGGCCGCTCAACTCCGTCTGAAACGCCGAAAACTATAAATACGCTCAACAGTTTTGCAACTCCAAGCAGGGCAAGTCGAGAAAAGAGCTTTTTTGCCTCAGCAAGTTCCTCATACATATCACTAAATTTCGTAAGTCCCGACGATATAAGCAAATAACCTATAAGATCAGGCAAAATATCAAGAACAGTAAAATCGGGGAGAAAGAAAAATAGAAAGCCGGCAGATATCAGAGGAAGTCCCATTAAATGTTTTTTGTTCCTTTTGTTCATAAAGCCCTCTCCTTACTTGTTTTTTTGAGATTGTTTTCGTTCCGCGCGTCTTTTTAGCTTTTTTATTTTGTATTCTCGATTTTCTTTTTGAGCCTTTGCTTCTCGCCTGTCGTATTCCGCGCGAAGATCGTTTATAACTTTAAATCTTGAAGGTTTAGCATCCATATTCTGATCTCCCTCGTCACAAATTCTCATATAGCAAGAGAAAATACAGATTCCGTTGAGAACAAGCTCCGCAAACCACAAAAGCATAACAGCCAAGAAAATATATATTGCGTATGCATTTGTTGCGGGTGTAAAATAATCTATTATTTCTGCCGCGAAGAAAATAAAGTATATTATGAGATTACGCAATGCGGCAACTTTTGTTTTTGTTATTCCCGTATATTCCGCTATTTTTGCGATAGATAGTAACAATGCCGTATGATATATAAGATCAAAAAACGTCCTAATAAATATAATTGTATTTTTTGTACCGTTCCAAGACAAAAATCCCGGCAAAGCGGTTCCGAGTAAAGTTGCGATTTCAATTGCCGCAAAGTATCCCCAACAAACAGTTAGCGGAATGACCGCAAAAAACGCATATTTGAAACGGGATTCATATTCAGACACCTTCGTCAAAGCGTAAAGCATAATAAAGCAACCGATCAAAGCGGGAAAGCAACCATATCCGCCCGCTAAATAAAGCAGGTACGTTAATATATAACCAATAAATAAAAGTCCAAATCCCATGATAAATTATTCTCCGATGTTTGGGTTAGCTCCGCAACAGTTTTTATATTTCTTTCCGGAGCCGCAAGGGCACGGCTCGTTTCTGCCTACTTTCTCTTTTCCTGAAATAGTAATTCCTTTAGGCTTTTGCGGTGTTGCGGGTCTTCTTACAATTCTTCTTGTCTGCCCCGAGAAACCTTCTCCGGTAGCTCGCGCTACCTGAACTCTCTCAAGCGCATTTTCTCTCGGGACGGCAGAAAGTATCATTCTGACAGTTCCCTCCCTGATCTCAGCAACCATAGAGTCAAACATATTAGCACCGGTTATACGGTACTCGTTAATTGGGTTTCTCTGAGCATACGCCTGAAGCCCGATCTCGTTTTTCAGATCGTCCATAGCGTCAATATGATCCATCCATCGCCTGTCAACATTTCGAAGAAGTATTGAACGCTCTACTTCTCTGAATATTTCCTCGCCGAAGAGAGTTTCCTTCTCCGCATACTTATCCATAGCTCTCTTAACCAGCATATCTGAAATATCTTTATTGTCAAGCTTTTTGAGCTCTGCCTCAGAATAATCAAAATCGTCTGCTTTTGTAAGAAGTCCAAGATACTGATTTTTAAGTCCATCGAGATCCCAATCGGCGTACGTTTCACCGACGGTAAAATGATTTACGTTTTCAACAACAGTGGCGCAGATCATACCCTTAATAGTTTCAGATACATTATCCCCATTAAGAACACTGCTTCTTTGATTGTATATTATGGCTCTTTGCTGATTCATAACATCGTCGTAGGTTATAACGTCGCGGCGGCGTTTGAAGTTGTTGTCCTCGATCCTCTTCTGAGCAGACTCAATAGAATTTGATAGGATATTCGCGTTAATTGGCGTTGCATCATCAAATCCAAGCCTTTCTACCATTCCGAGTATTCGTTCGCTACCGAAAAGGCGCATAAGATCGTCTTCAAGAGAAAGATAAAATCTTGATTCTCCGGGGTCTCCCTGACGTCCCGAACGTCCTCTAAGCTGATTGTCTATACGTCGGCTCTCGTGTCTTTCCGTTCCGAGAATGAAAAGACCTCCCGCCTCCCTTACTTTTTCAGCCTCAGGAGCTATCTCAGCTTTATATTTTTCATAAAGCTCCGCATAAATTCTGCGGACCTCTTTTATCTCTTCATCATCGATCTCAGCGGTTCCTGTGGCGGCGGCTATAAGATCCTCTCGAATTTCCCTTTTACGCATTTCGGATTTAGCCATAAATTCAGGGTTTCCTCCGAGCATAATATCCGTTCCTCGACCTGCCATATTGGTGGATATAGTAACAGCTCCGAGACGTCCCGCCTGTGCGACGATCTCAGCTTCTCTTTCGTGATACTTAGCGTTGAGAACGTTATGCTTGATTCCCTCTTTCTTGAGTTTTAAAGAAAGCTCCTCTGACTTTTCGATAGTTATAGTACCGACAAGAACCGGCTGTCCCTTCTCATGGCATTCCTTGATCTGTTCTACTATCGCATCATATTTACCCTTTATGCTTTTATAAACACTGTCAGGCTGGTCTTTACGGATCATAGGCTTATTGGTTGGTACCTCTACCACGTCAAGACCGTATATTTCTCTGAACTCCTCCTGCTCTGTAAGCGCCGTACCGGTCATGCCTGAAAGCTTGCGGTACATACGGAAGAAATTCTGGAACGTAATGGTTGCAAGCGTTTTATTTTCCTTTTGAACTTTAACGTGCTCCTTTGCCTCGATTGCCTGATGCAAACCGTTTGAATAACGTCTGCCGGGCATAAGACGACCCGTGAATGAGTCAACTATGACAACACCGCTCTCGTTAACAACATAGTCCTGATCTCTATGCATGCATCCGTGAGCACGAATAGCGTTGTTGACGTGATGCGCAAGCTCGGTATTAGCCGAATCCGTAAAATTATCAACGCCGAAGAACATCTCCGCTTTTTTAGCGCCCGCCGGAGTCAAAACAGCGTTGTTTTTCTTTTCGTTTACAATATAATCAGCATCTATATTATCGTGTTCTTCCTTTGAATCAAGGTCTTTTATAACAAATTTTTTAAGACGGGAGACAAATTTATCAGCCTTTTCGTAAAGGTCTGTGGATTCCTCTCCCTCTCCTGATATGATAAGAGGAGTTCTCGCCTCATCAATCAAAATGGAATCAACTTCGTCAACTATAGCAAAAGAGTGACCTCTTTGAACCATCTGCTCTTTATAGATTACCATATTATCTCGCAGATAGTCAAATCCGAACTCATTGTTTGTTCCGTACGTTATATCCGAACCGTAAGCCGCACGCTTCTCATCCTTGGTCTGTCCGTGAACTACAAGGCCTGTCGTAAGTCCAAGGAACTCGTAAACGCGCCCCATTTCTTCGCTGTCACGCCTCGCAAGATAATCGTTAACAGTAACGATATGAACACCAAGACCCGTCAATGCGTTAAGGTACGCAGGCATCGTAGCAACAAGTGTTTTACCTTCACCTGTTTTCATTTCGGCAATACGTCCCTGATGCAGAAGGATTCCACCGATAATCTGAACGAAGAACGGACGCTTTCCGAGAATTCTGTCGTCTGCTTCTCTGACCGCTGCAAATGCATCGGGAAGAATATCGTCAAGAGTTTCTCCGTTGGAAAGACGAGCTTTAAGCTCCGATGTTACCTCGCGAAGCTGATCATTCGTCATATTTTTATATTTAGGAGTGAGCGCGACAACCGCTTTTGCTATTTTATTTATTTTTTTGACCTGACGCTCACTGTATGTTCCGAAAAGTCCCATTTCTTATATACCTTTCAAAAATAATATAATATCAGTTTATTATACTACATTTTAACTTATAATGCACGACTATTTTGTAAATTTTATTAATTTTCTTTAATTCTATTGAAAAAAAGTATTTTTATTGTATAATATATTTAATAAAATTATATTTAAGGATATTTTATGGATATAAATATTGTACTTCTCGAGCCCGAAATTCCTCAAAACACAGGCAACATAGCAAGGACCTGCGCCGCAACGGGTGCGTCACTTCATCTCATAAAGCCTCTCGGATTTGAGATAGATGACAGAAAGCTGAAGCGCGCGGGACTTGATTATTGGCATCAGCTCAATATTACTTATTATGACGGTATCGACGATTTTTACGCAAAAAATCCCGATGCCGAGATATACTATTTCTCAACCAAAGCGCCTCGCGGATTTGCCGAAGTAACCTACCCTAAACGCGTATTTTTGATGTTCGGAAAAGAAACAAAAGGACTGCCGGAGGAGCTTCTCTTAAACAACCCCGACAAGACCGTAAGGATACCTATGAGAAACCGTTTGCGTTCACTCAATCTCTCAAATTCTGCGGCGATAGCGGTTTATGAAGTTCTCCGTCAGCACGATTACGAGGGGCTTTCCGACCACGGCGAGCTCACGAAATATTCTTGGGAAGGAAAAAGCGACAACGATGAATAAAATACTTTGCGCTATGAGCGGAGGTGTTGACAGCGCGACAGCCGCCCTTCTCCTAAAAAAAGACGGCTACGACGTCACAGGCGCGACGATGCTCCTGTCGGGCAATGAAAACGACGCAAAAGACGCCTCCGAGATATGTAAAACAATAGGTATTCCTCATTTAACTCTCGACTTCAAAAAAGAGTTTGATGAATACGTAAAAAACGACTTCTGCCGCGAATATCTCGCGGGAAATACACCGAATCCTTGTATCGTCTGCAATAAATTCATCAAATTCGGAGTTTTTCTCGATCACGCGCTCGATAACGGCTTTGACGGCATCGCAACGGGTCATTACGTCAGAAAAGCAGAGCTTGACGGGCATATCTTTATAAAACGAGCCGCCGATGATAAAAAAGATCAGAGCTATATGCTCTGGCAGCTCTCGGAACATCAGATCTCCCACTCGGTATTCCCTCTCGGCGAGCTTACAAAGCCCGAAATACGCGAGATCGCCGCCGCCCACGGGTTCTTTAACTCCGACAGAAAAGACAGCCAGGATATATGCTTCGTTCCCGACGGAGAGTATGCGGAATTTGTCAAGGAAAACTCGGATTGGTCGCCGAGGTCGGGAGATTTTCTCGACTCGGAGGGAAATATAATCGGGCGTCATAAGGATCAGCTATATTACACGATAGGTCAACGCAAGGGGCTCGGCATGGGCTTCGGCGAGCCTATGTACGTTCTGAAGAAGGACGCGGTATCAAATTCAGTCACGCTTGGACGCAACGAAGAGCTTTTTAAGGAAGAAATAGCTTTAAGAGGCACGAATATTTCAAGCACTGTATCTCTCGGTGAAAAATATGACGTCAAGATAAGATACGCGCACAAGGCGGCAGCGGCAACCGTCACCGATATCGGAGAGGGCTTTGCGAAAATAGTCTTTGACGAACCGCAAAGAGCGCCCGCATCGGGTCAGTCCGCGGTCATTTATAAGGGCGACATTCTTGTCGGAGGCGGATTTATCAAGTAAGATCTTACACTTGTAATATACCTCAAGTCTTCATGACAATAATAAAAATTTAACGTCACGCGTTTGCGTGGCGTTTTTCTTCCGAATGTATCTTAAAAATTACCGAACACTTAAATATTCTTGACTTTTTTTGATTTCGGAGTATAATAAACACATAACCCAATTGGGGAGGACTATTATGAAAAACATCATTGAAATAAAAGGTCTTAACAAGAGCTTTGGCGATGTTAAAGCTGTAAAAGACCTTTCCCTACGTGTCAAAGAGGGCGAGCTTTTCGCGTTCCTCGGCGTTAACGGCGCGGGTAAATCCACGACCATCAATATTATGTGCGCTCAGCTCAAAAAAGACAGCGGAACGGTCATTATCGACGGCAACGATCTCGACAAAAACGCGGACGCCGTCAAGCGTGAGATCGGTGTAGTATTTCAGAACTCCGTGCTCGATTCCCCTCTCTCCGTCAAGGATAATCTCGAGAGCCGCGCCGCCCTTTACGGCATCACGGGCGACGCCTTCAAAGAAAGACTTGCGGAGCTTGCGGACGTGCTTGAATTCGGCGATCTCCTAAAACGCCCCGTAGGAAAGCTCTCGGGCGGTCAGCGCAGAAGGATAGACATCGCGCGCGCCCTTCTCCAAAGGCCCAAAATCCTCATTCTCGACGAGCCGACAACGGGACTTGACCCTCAAACGAGAAAAACGCTCTGGAATGTTATCTCGGACCTTCGCAAAAACGAGAATATGACCGTATTCCTCACCACCCACTATATGGAGGAAGCCTCCGATGCCGATTACGTCGTTATAATCGACAGCGGAAGCATCTCCGCCGAAGGCACGCCGCTTGAACTTAAAAACACCTACACGGGAGATTTTATCACCATATATAACGTTGACGAGGACACCGTCAAGTCGCTCGGCGCTCCCTACGAGCCGATCCGCGACGCGTTCAGACTATCCGTTCCGAATACGGCGAAAGCAACCGAGCTTATAATAAGCCACCCCGAAATATTCAACGACTACGAGATAACAAAAGGCAAAATGGACGACGTATTTCTCGCCGTCACGGGCAAAAAGCTTACGGGAGGTGAAGATAAATGAAAACTGCAAAATTGCTTCTTAAGCGAAATATAAAGCTGTTTTTCAAAGATAAAGGGATGTTTTTCACGTCTCTTATAACTCCTCTTATACTGCTCGTGCTTTACGCAACCTTCCTCGGGAACGTATATACGAACAGCTTTAAGGACAATATGCCCGCAGGTCTCCCTATATCCGACGAGCTTATAGACAGTCTTGTCGGAGGTCAGCTCGTGTCGTCGATCCTCGCGGTCTCCTGCGTAACCGTCGCGTTCTGCTCCAATTTCCTTATGGTTCAGGACAGAGCTAACGGAAGTATAAAAGATCTTCGAATATCTCCTGTCAAAGCTCCCGTACTCTCTCTCAGCTATTACGTTGCGTCGCTCTTCGCGACACTTATAATCTGTCTCGTTTCCGCCGCGCTCTGCCTCGGATACGTGGCGATCGTTGGCTGGTATCTCTCGGTTGCCGACGTATTCCTCATCATCCTTGATATTTTCCTGCTCGTTTTCTTCGGCACGGCGCTCTCGTCGATCATAAATTTCTTCCTTTCTACACAAGGTCAAATATCTGCGGTCGGCTCCATTATCAGCGCGGGATACGGCTTTATCTGCGGCGCTTATATGCCGATCTCGTCCTTCGGAGAGGGACTTCAGAAAGCTGTAATGTTCCTCCCCGGAACGTACGGTACTTCTCTTCTCCGAAATCACGCGACTCGCGGAGTTTTTGCCGAAATGGAAAACGACGGCTTACCGTCTGAGATCGTCAAAATGCTCAAGGATTCGATCGATTGCAATCTTTATTTCTTTGATAAAGAGGTAAACGAGCTTGCGATGTATTTAATACTCGGAGTAACCGTAGTTCTTCTTGTAACTATCTACATCCTTATGAATTCTCTTCGAAAAAAAGAAAAATAACCAGATAAATATCAAAAAAGCACTTGATTTTTTGAGTTCAATATGATATAATATCAAAGCACGCCGGTGTGATGGAATTGGCAGACGTGCTGGACTCAAAATCCAGTGGTAGCGGTACCGTGCGGGTTCGACCCCCGCCACCGGCACCAAACAGTAGAAATCCGAACCTTATCACACAATGATTGTGTTCGGATTCGTGTTTATTCACTGCACCAACACAAAAACCAGTTGACAAAAGTCAACTGGTTTTTGTTTAAAATAAATTGTCGAAAAATCTTTTTATTTAACTTTACAAAAAGTGATTTTTATGTTAAAATAATATGCATAATAAAAATATAAATACAAATCAAGGAAACATAAATATCTCGTGAAAGAAATAATAAAAAAAATCGTGCTTTTTATCGCCAATCCAAGACTTATACTTTGCTTTGGTATTGCCTGGATGATAACAAACGGTTGGGCTTACGTACTTACGGGGCTTGGCGCTCTTTTTAAAATATCTTGGATGATGGCTGTGGGCGGCGCTTATCTCGCTGCGCTTTGGGTTCCCTTTACTCCCGAAAAAATACTGACTATCATTATTTCAATATGGTTACTTAAAATACTGTTTCCAAAAGACACAAAAACGCTTGCCGTTCTTATTGAAATGAAAAACAAGATAAAACAAGCTCTAAAATCAAACAAAGAAAAAAGAAAGCAAAAAAAAGAATCCAAAAAGCAAAAGAATGTTGATACTAAAAAATCAATATTAGATGATAATGCTGATAAACAATAAAACCACGGTCCCTCTGACCGTGGTTTTATTATTGTCAAATCTTTTCTTTGACCTTGGATGCCTTACCGACTCTGCCACGCAGATAGTACAGCTTAGCACGACGAACTTTACCGCGTCTAATAACTTCTATCTTAGCAATGTTGGGGGAATGGAGCGGGAAGGTCTTCTCTACGCCAACGCCGTAGGATATGCGTCTGACTGTGATTGTTTCGCTGATTCCACCGTGCTTGCGAGCGATAAGTGTGCCTTCAAACACCTGGATTCTTTCGCGGTTACCTTCCTTAATTTTAGCGTGTACCTTAATGGTATCACCTATACCAATTTCGGGGATTTCCTTTAACTGGTTCTGGGTAATTGCTTTGATGAGATCCATATTCTATTTCTCCTCCCTTCCTCTCAGACATTCATGACCGATACGGTGCAAATTAAACTTCAC
>JAZRUP010000074.1:0-3260 GCA_045652645.1 Eubacteriales bacterium
CCACGCGTCGTAGGTATAAGTGCCTATCACCTCGCCGCTTGAATTGTACGTGTACCAGCCGATAAACTTACTGACCGATAATTGCTGCTTGTCCTACGGCTTTTTCCTTATCCGCACTTGCTGCAAATAAATTCACAGCAAGTGCGGAATTCGTTTTTTCTAAGACAGGGAGCAGCCTTGTCTTATTTCAACAAATCTTGATTGAACTGATAGTATGTTGCTTTATTCGGTTCATGATATGCAACTAAATAATATTCATCACCGCAAGTCATTATACTAAATCTACACTTCAAATAGTCAATCTCGGGATATGAACAATGCAGAGAACAATAATATTCTGCATCTTCAAGTTTAGATTTCGGCTCTTTAGTAACATCTATCATATCATCGAATTTTATATTAGGTGGAATTTTGTCAAAGGAAAGTGCTTTTTCTACGGAACCATATTCCACTGCCACATTTCCATATTCTGTGTCAAAAACAGACGAAAGCCTAAAATTATCTCTTATGTAGGCCGTTGACCAATCTTCCGAAATGTTTTCTTGGTGATAGCTTACAATTATAAAATTAGGGGTGTCTTCTTTAGTTGCATATATAGGTCTTAAAGCCCAAGGACTAAGCTCAAATTTAGTTGTATCTATTTTTTCGATCTGCTCTGGAGCTGGAAGAGGATACCAATATGTCAATGTAGTATTTTCATTGTAATAAACATAGGAGTAATTGTTAAAAGTTAATTTATCCCTATCATTATTAAATTCCACCGGATGAGAGCAAGAAAACAACATAGAAACCATAATCAGCAAAGGTACGAGAAAGAACAATTTTTTCTTAATTTCAATCGACATAATTATTCTCCTATTATTACTTAAATATATTCAAAAAACTACTTATCTTTGAATACGATTTTAATTGTCCGACATACATATTAGGAACAATTTCTTCTATCGTATGTATGCCCACTCGCATCGATCCCGACCGCTGTGCGCTTTATTATTCTCACTCGGCAACGCAATAGCTGTCGAAGGCTCGTTTCTCTGTTATTATGTTACCATATTTAGCTGTATTTGTCAACCGTTCTTTTCCGTCAGCGTGGAAACTCCCACATAGCCTTCACTTGACGGGGAAGGCTTATTAAACCGCTCGCCTTGGTTATAGAGGTGAGGATTTTTTCAAGCGTTTCGTACATCAAAGATCAACAAATATCAAAAACACGTTTTTTACTGTTGCAATTTTTACGATTATATCGTATAATATAAAATGAATAATTATATAAACAGTTAAAAGTGAGGTCTTTATGGCTAAATATTCAACCGTATTTTTCGACGCGGACGAAACTCTGCTCGACTTTCTGCGCTCGGAGCGCGCGGCGCTGACGGAGGCGCTCACCTCCCTCGGCATCCCCTGCCCCGACGAGACCGTAACGCTTTACAGCGGCATAAACGCCTCCCTTTGGAAAATGCTTGAGCGCGGAGAGATCGAAAAAAGCCGTTTGCGCGTTGTCAGATTCGAAATGCTCCGGGAAAAGCTCGGCTTTGACGCCTCCCCCGGTGAGATCGCCGTCGCATACACCGACAGTCTCGGAAAGCAATCCTTCGTGCTTGACGGCGCTGTTGAGATATGCAAAAAGCTCGCGCCTCACTGCCGACTTTATATGGTAACCAACGGTCTTAAGGACGTTCAGAGCGGACGCCTCGCGGGCTCCGGGCTTCTTCCCTACTTCAGCGGCGTTTTTGTGTCCGAGGACATTGGTATTGAAAAGCCCGACGTGAGATATTTTGAGCGCGTTGCCGCCGCCATCCCTAATTTTGATAAAAAACACACTATAATCGTCGGCGACTCGCTGACGTCCGATATGAAAGGCGGTATCGCGTTCGGTATCGACACCTGCTGGTTCAATCCGAATGGAAAAGAATGCCCCGCCGATATGAAGCTAACCTACACCGTGAGAAATCTTTCCGAGCTTGAGGATATAATACTTTGACATGAAAAACAAAAAATCTTTCATAGGCGCGCTTGACGCCGCCAATATTCCCTATAAGACCGACCTGACTCTCGCAGAGCATTCTACCTTCCGCATCGGCGGTCGCGCGGACCTTGCTCTTATGCCGAGAAGCTGTGAAGAGATGATCGCCGCTATAAAGCTCTCTCGAGACAGCGGCGAGAAATACGCGGTCATCGGAAACGGAAGCAATATTCTCTTCTCCGACGCGGGCTACGACGGAATTATGATACTTACGGATAAATTTAACCGCTTTTCCGTCAAGGATAACAGAATAAGCGCGGAGTGCGGTCTTTCCTTCACACGCCTTGCCGTTATCGCGAAGGATAGCTATCTTACAGGGCTTGAATTTGCCTACGGTATCCCCGGCACGGTCGGCGGCGCCGTTTATATGAACGCGGGCGCTTACGGAGGCGAGACGCGTGACATTCTCGATTCAGCTATCGTTTTTAATTCCGCCGACGGCAGCGTTAAAGAATACAAGAACTCCGACTGCGGCTTTGGCTACCGCGAGAGCGTTTTCGCGAAAAACGATGATCTCACCGTCCTTTCCGCCGATTTTGTGTTAAGATCCGGAGATCAGTCGGAGATAGTCGATAAAATGTCGGAGCTTATGTCAAAAAGAAAAGAAAAGCAGCCGCTTGAATATCCGAACGCGGGAAGCACGTTTAAGCGCCCCGAGGGTCATTTCGCGGGTAAGCTTATCGAGGATTCGGGGCTTAAAGGCTACCGTATCGGGGGTGCTGTGGTCTCTCCTAAGCACGCCGGCTTTATCGTCAATGCCGGCGGCGCGACCGCGGACGACGTTCTCCGCCTCATCGACCACATAAAAGAAACCGTTTTTCGCAACGACGGCGTTATGCTTGAGTGCGAGATAAAATACATAGACTGATAGGGGTAAATATGTCCTTTTCATCCGAAACCAAATCCGAGCTTATAACGCTCGCGGCGCAAAAAAGCTGTTGCCGTCACGCGCTCGCCACGGGTCTGCTCTTTGACGCAGACACCGACGGAGACAGCCGTACGGTGCTGACGCTTTATTCAAATGAGCTTGCCGAGTTCGCAAAAAAAAGTCTTTCCGCCGTTTTCGGTAAGGAAAGCTTGCCGTTTGAGCCTGTATACAACGGCGCAAGAGGATATGACCTTGCCGTCACGTCGTCCCTTGCCGTTGATTTCGTAGGAATACTGCCTCTTATCAGATGTCCCGAGTGCATACAGCATTTTTTGTGAGGAAGTCGGATCGTAGCCATGTTGTTCTGTG
>JAZRUP010000075.1:0-15514 GCA_045652645.1 Eubacteriales bacterium
ATGCGATATGAGTTTCTCCGAGGAAGAGAGGGACAGCGTTTTACGTATGTTTAAGATAGCTAAGAGCTGCGGATGTAAATTCTATTGCGGAAGCGACAGTCACCATCCAAATAATTTTGAAAACGTTAAATCTATATTTGAGCGCGCGATAGATATGCTTGATCTTAAGGAAAGCGACAAATATCACATTCCAACAACAATATGCTAAAGGGGAAGTCTAAACTTTTGCGGATGATCTTCGCTGCGATGTTTTTGGCTATTGCTCTCGTCCTGCCGTTTTTAACGGGTCAAATACCTATGTTTGGAAAGATGTTATGTCCTATGCACATTCCCGTTTTGCTTTGCGGTTTTTTCTGTGGACCGTGGTTAGGCGCGGCGGTCGGGATAATTGCTCCGATTTTCCGTTCGTTGATCTTTGGTATGCCTCAGCTTTTTCCCGAGGGGATCGCTATGTGTTTCGAGCTGTGTACGTATGGACTCATTGCCGGATCGTTATATAATTTTTTGCCTAAGAAGCCTATATTTGTATACGTTTCCCTAATAGGGGCTATGCTTACAGGGCGTGCGGTGTGGGGAATAGTTCGTGTGATTTTATACGGTGTTGCTCATGTTCCGTTCGGTTGGATGGCGTTCTTATCATCAGCTTTTTTGAAAGCTTTTCCCGGAATCGTTTTACAGATAATTCTCATTCCGCTCCTTGTTATTGCTTTACGAAAACCGCTTTTACGTTTAAATTCCGCAGATGAAAAAACAAATACGAAAAGTAAAGCAAATAACGTGAAGGACCGCAACTAAAAAATTAAGCAGACTGCAATTAGGTTATTCGTTATAAAAATTATGATCAATGATAAAAAAACACTTGGTATATACGTTCATATACCGTTTTGCATCAAAAAATGCGATTATTGTGATTTTTGTTCATTTCCTTGCGTAAGTGACGGAAAAAAGGAGCTATATATCGATGCTCTTTGCCGACACATACGCTCGTACAAGGAAAAATGCGTCGGATATACGGTCGATACCGTATATTTCGGCGGAGGCACGCCTACGTTACTTAAAATACCGCAATTTAAGAAAATATTTGAGGCTTTAAAAGAGACCTTCGAGATAGCTGATGCAGCGGAGATAACAACCGAATGTAATCCCGCGACGGCTGATCTTGAATATTTTAAAGAAATGCGAAACTTGGGATTCAACCGTTTGTCGATAGGGTGCCAGACGCTTAACGACAACGAGCTTAAGGCTCTCGGCAGAGTTCATACCAAAAACGATTTTTTGTCGGCGTTTGCTGATGCAAGGATTGCGGGATTTGACAATATTTCGGTCGATCTTATGTTTGGAATACCCGAGCAAACAGAGGAAAGCTTTAAAAATACGCTTGACGGAATACTTGAGCTCTCACCGGAGCACATCTCAGCTTATGGGCTTATAATAGAGGCGGGTACTCCATTTTTTGACAATCGCGAGAAACTTGTATTACCGGACGAGGATTCTGAATATACTATGTATGTCGGAGCGGTTGAACGTTTAGCCGAACAAGGCTACGCACGGTACGAGATAAGCAATTTCGCGAAGGTCGGCAGAGAGTCGCGCCATAATCTTAAATATTGGCGACGCGAAGAATATCTCGGCTTCGGAGTATCGGCTCATTCGTTTTTTAAGGACGAGAGATTTGAGGCGGGAACGGAGCTTGACCGTTATATCCGCGGTGAATTCATTTCGCAAAAAGAGCTCATTTGCGAGAATGAAGCGGTCAATGAGTACGTTATGCTTAAAATGAGGCTTGCCGAGGGTGTTGATGAATCGGAATTCAAACAGCTTTTCGGTAAAAGCTTTGATAATGTGTTCGGGCGCGCGCTTGATAGATTTATCCGCGCCGATCTCGTTATCCGTGAGGGCGGCAGATGCCGCTTCACGGATAGCGGGCTTTACGTCAGCAATTACGTTCTTTCAGAGATCCTTGAATTTCGGAATTTTTGATCAAAGTACTTGACAAGACGACGGTTTTTTAGTACAATATATTCGTAAATATTAAAGATTAAAGAGCCTTTGGCTTGGGAGGATCAAATGGACGAAAGAAAAGAAGAGCTTGAAGAGGTTGAAGTATATACACTTACCGATGAGGACGGAAACGAGAGCGAATTTACTTTGATCGGAAGCGTTCAGATGAAGGGAAACACTTATTTTGCATTGGTTCCCGCTGAACCCGACGAGGAATCCGAGTATCTTGAGTACGTTATTTTGAAGCAAGCCATCGAGGATGGAGAGGAAGTTCTTGTCAGCGTTGATGACGATGATGAATACGATGACGTTGCCGATTATTTCGACGATCTTTTTGCGGACGAGATAGACTGCGACGCTTGATCCGCGAATAATTTTTCGCGTTAAGTCAGTAAAAAATCCTGCTTAGTGCGTGATGTACCGTGTAATTAAACCCACAAATGAACAAAGGGACCCGAAGAGATTTTCCGAGGTGGTTTGCAGGCCTCCCTCTCCGTTTTACGATTGACTTGTCTCGTGACGACAGAGGACGTTGGAAGCAGTAAAGCCGAGGATAGGGTACCGCCCAGCAACAAGCCGGGTTTCTCATTCGCGGGCACACGGCTCGGTGGGGAACATAATATTAAGATAAGAGCAGACAATGTGGATAAGGAAAAATTCTTATCTTACGGGGTCTGCTTTTTTGTTTGATGGTAAAATATAAATTTGGAGGAAAAATAAATGGGAATCATTAAAGCTTTTTTTAATTCGGTCGGAGGCACCTTTGCCGATCAATGGGAAGAGGTCATAGAGGCCGGTGAGATGTCCGACACTACGGTTTTCGTAAAGGGTGTCAAGGTAAGAGCAAACGATAAAAGAAACAACAATAAAAAGGGAACGGATGACGTTATTTCAAATGGCTCTGTTATCCACGTTTACGACAATCAGTTTATGCTCCTCGTCGACGGAGGAAAGGTCGTTGATTTTACGGCTGAACCTGGTTATTACAAGGTTGACAATTCGTCGGCTCCGTCGCTTTTCTGCGGTCAATTCGGCGATGCGATGAAGGAGATTTTCACCCGTGTAAAATACGCGGGCGTACCTTCATATAAGCAGCAGGTGTTCTACATAAACCTGCAGGAGATCAAGGGAATCAAGTTCGGAACAAGAAGTCCCGTAAACTATTTCGACAATTTCTATAACAGCGAGCTGTTTTTAAGAGCGCACGGAACTTATTCGATAAAAATAACAGATCCTCTTAAATTTTATATAGAAGCTATTCCGAGAAACGCGGAGAGAGTTGAGATAAACGATATAAACGAGCAGTATATTTCCGAGTTTCTTGAGGCGTTCGGCGCGGCGATCAACAGAATGTCCGCCGATAATATTAGGATATCTCACGTTGTTTCCAAATCACGCGAGCTGTCACAGTATATGGCGACTGAACTTGATGCGGATTGGAAGAGTATGCGCGGAATGGAGATACAGTCCGTCGGTATAGCAAGTGTTTCTTACGACGAGGAATCCAAGAAGCTCATCAATATGAGAAATCAAGGCGCTATGCTTGGAGACCCATCCGTTCGTGAGGGCTACGTTCAGGGCGCTATCGCTCGCGGAATGGAAGCAGCCGGAAGCAACGCGGGAGGAAGCGCGGCGGCGTTTATGGGAATGGGTGTCGGCATGAACGCGGGCGGCAGCTTTATGGCTGCTGCATCGGGCGCAAATCAGGCTCAGATGAGAGAGCAAGAGGCTAAGAGAGAGGCTGCGGCAGCGTTAGGCTCTTGGAAATGCTCCTGCGGCGCGGAGAACACGGGAAAGTTCTGTTCCGAATGCGGAAACAAAAAGCCCGAGGCTGTCTCGGTTTGGAAATGTTCTTGCGGTGTCGAGAACACCGGCAAATTCTGTTCCGAGTGTGGAAAGGCGAGGCCTGCTGACGATACGTGGTTCTGCCCAGAATGCGGAAAGAAGAACAGCGGGAAATTCTGCGCGGATTGCGGCACAAAGCGCCCTTGACTAAACAAAAACAACATTTAAGGATTTTACAATGGATTCAACAGTAACTTATCAATGCCCGAATTGCGGCGCGGGACTTAATTTTGATCCCGACAGGCAAAAATTCGCTTGTGATTTTTGTATGTCGGATTTCACGGAGGATGAGCTTTGCGGTGCGGATCTCGCAGGGAAGGCAGAGGAGGAACGCGCGGGGAACGAGGATTTTTGCGAGCATATGCTCGAATATAATTGTCCCAACTGCGGCGCGGAAATAGCGGTAGATGAATCGACTGCCGCTGACTATTGCTATTTCTGTCATAACCCCGTAGTGCTTGTCGGAAAGCTTTCGGGTCAGAGAAGACCTCATAAGATAATTCCGTTTAAATTTGGCAAGGATGAGGCAAAGAAAAGATTTCTTGAGTGGGCAAAAAAGAAAAGGTTTTGCCCAAACGACTTCTTTTCCGACGCTCACGCGGACAAGATACAGGGAGTTTATTATCCCTTTTGGGTTACAGACGCTGATACTGTATCAAGGCTTGATACCGTTGCCCACAGAACGCGTGTTTGGTTTCTCGGCAACCGAAAGTACATAGAAACGTCCGATTTTAAGATCGAGCGAAAGGGAAATATACATTTTGAGGATATAGTTACATCGGCGCTCTCCGAGGCAGACAAGACTATGCTCGAAGGAGTTCTCCCTTATCCGTCTGATTCTCTGATCGATTTCAATATGCCGTATCTCCACGGGTTTTCAGCAAAAAAACGTGACATTGAGCGTGACAGTATAGAAAAAGAGATAAGAACACGTATGGATAACTATGCGAGAACTCTTTTGCGTGGAACAGTGCAGGGATATAACAGTGTTGATCCGGGTAAGACCGAGGTAAAGGTCAAGGTCAGCCATTGGGACTATACTCTGATGCCTATTTGGATACTGACTTACAAAAAAAGCGGAAAAACTTATACCTTCGCGATGAATGGATATACCGAAAAGATATATGGAGAGCTTCCTATCAGCCGCGTTAAGCTTTGGCTTGCCGGAGTGGCGGGAGCGCTCACGGCGGCGGCAGCCGCTTTCGGATTGGGGGTACTTTTATGCCTTTAAGGAAGATGTTTTTTGCTGCCTTTACAGTATTTATTATGCTGTTTTCCTTGCTTTTTGCGGTATCAGCGGAAGAACCGCGTGTTTATGATATGGATTCTATGCTCACGCAAAATGATATCGAGCGCATAAACGATGTCGCTCTCAAGGCAGAGGCTGAATACGGTTGTAAGTTTTATATCGTTACACATTCGGCTGACGGTCGCTTCGAAAAATATATAGGCGAAGATTTTATCGAGGATAATAGGCTGTCGTATAATGATGATATCCTGCTTCTTATAATTACATACGATACGGTCGAGCGCACGTATTATTACAATATGTATTATTACGGATTGCCCTCAAGGCGCATTTCCGACAATGAGGTTGATACTATACTCGACGACCCGGACGTTTACGATAATCTTAAAACAGGAAGGCTTGCCGATGGCGCGATCGCGTTTATTGAGCTTTCCGGGGATGCGGCGTCTATGCCTTGGGGTGTTATTGTCACTGTTACCGTTATTGCGGCTATCGTTGTAGGCGTTATAACGATTTCGGTCATTACGGCAAAATATAAGATGCGTATGAGACCTACTAATTATCCTCTTGACAAATACGCAAGACTTGAGCTGACTGATTCCGACGATAAATTTATAGATAAGCACGTGGCGGTAGTGGTCACGTCATCCGGCGGAGGTCACGGCGGCAGAGGTGGCGGCGGAGGCTATGGTGGCGGACGCGGCCATGCCGGCGGAAGATAAAGCAATAAGATAAAGGTAAAGCCAACGGCATCCATACGGACGCCGTTGGCTTTACTGATTTATTTCTGTATTATTGTGATGTTTTCCGGAATGATGCCGGTCTGGACGTAAACGATCTCATTGATCTGTGAGAGCTGAGCCGGGGTTAGAGAGCCCTCCGCCTTAACTACGATGCTTGCGGATTCGTCGTTAAGTACGGCTACACACTGCGCAAAGCCTTTTGATACCACGAGAGACTCTATGTTAGCCTCGTCGTCCATCTGCTGCGCGATCTTTGTGATGCTTTCGTAAGCTGCCGTTTTGCTGGCTTCGTCAGCGTTCGCATCGTCTACAACGGACTGAAGGACCTCAAGCGCTTCATCACGAGCGCGGGTGCGGCTGACCTGTGTCGCGGAGAAGAAATCCTCCGATGTGTCGGTTTCCGTTGAGCCTGCCGCGTTGTTGTTTGTCATACCGGAGCTGACGTCGTATCCGTCGTATCCGTCATCGTCATTTGCGAATATCGCCCAATTTACAACGACTGCCGCAACGACAAGCACGATCGCCGCGCCGATGATGAGATTGCGTTTGCCGATTTTGGCAAAGAAGCGTCTTACTCCGTCAAACGGTCTTTTTTTCTCGATAACCATAATTTTTCCTCCAAATAAAGTTTTTTACATTCAATATATATTTTATCCGCCGTCGGTTTATTCCTATGGCGGTTATTTTTGCGCTTCGGTTATAAAAATTTTATTCGTTCCGACTCCGCACGCGGCGGAAATTAGCGAGAGAAGTTCATTTTGTATCCTCGGATCTCCTCCGCCTTTGCAAACTATGCCGATCCCCGATATTTTCGGAGCGCGTTGACCGAGGAACATTCCCCCCTCGTCGTTTCCGCTGCCGACCAGCACGTAATCGTCCGAGGCGTCAGTCGCGTAAACGTATTCATATCCCCCTTCAAGAGATATGGCTACTGTTACGTTTGACACTCCTTCAACTCGTTCACAGAGATTTTTTATCTTTGCCTCAAGCTGTTCTTCGTATTGGGATATTGATACCGTTTCGGGATCATCGGATCTTTTATCCGTATCCGAGTCGGATATTTTTGCTCCGATGATTAGAAGCACGATACCTACTATCAATATTATAAGAATAAATTTGAGCTTTCCGCTTCTTTTTAGTTCGGAAATATAGTTTTTCAGATCCATAATTACCTCATTTTTAAAGTGAGCACTTACATTCTATTCCGGTAAGCTCCTTGACGTAAGCCTCAATTTCATAGGGGCTTTTAAATATTGCGCCGCCAGATAATATAACGTTTATACGAACAAAGCTTACAGAGTTTTCTTCGATACGGTATTCTGCGTTGATATTTATATCTTCATTGTCGATCCCGAATTTTTTCGAAATAATATCTTTCAGTTCTTTTTCAAGTTTATCTGCGCTCATATCGGACAAGCTCTCGTAAAATATTCCTTCGTACAGGTCGCCGGTTTCAGTGCCCTCAAGAATACTGTCCTTGAATTTATCAATATTCGTGTCTGATAAGGATTTTGCGAATGAGAGAAAGGGTTTGATAATAACACAGAGAAGAGCGAGTGATGTGAGAAGCTTTATATGCTTTCCGAGGCTGCCACCTTTGCCGTCGGGAGTAAGCAGGATGAGCATAGCGGCTATAAGTGATACGCCCACTACCGATAAAATATACGCTTTCATAATTATGTATCCGAAATTGCCGTTGCGCTTAATGTGAGAAGAGTAAGTATAAAAATGAACATAAGGGAGCAAGCGGTAACGACGGCTATCACCATTCCGTAAACCCCCGAGATACCGTCGAGTAATTTCCTTTCCGAAGGACAGTGAAGAAGCTCTGCGGCTGATGCCGAGAGATTTATGGCAAAACGGGAGAGCAGCAGCATAGTAATAACGGGAATAGTCAGCATAGCTATAATTATGATCCCGGTGATTCCAAAGCATTTTTTGAGAAGTCCGATGCTTCCGGCTAACATTCGCATAGATTCGTTCACCGAACCGCCCACTATGGGAATAGTTGATCCCGTTACGAATTTTATCGCGCGCAGAGATACGCTATCGCTTCCCGCGGCTATCGCGCTTTGAGCCGCGAGGATAGCGCAGAATAATGACATCAGAAAGGTTACGGTTTTCGTGTAAGTATTTTTTATCAGCGTTATAAGCCTATCAAGCCCTACGTCCGGAGCTACCGACGAAACGGTAATAAGGCAAAGACACGCGCCCGAGAAGGGGATCACAGTTTTGGCTAAGATGTTTTCACAAAAATTTATAAAAACGCTCATAGCTGTTGCACTTACGGAAGCCCCCGCGATATTTCCCCCCGACGCGTACAGAACGACTGTGACGGGTGTTATCGTGTTGACAAGCTTCATAAGGTCGGATAGATATTCGGTAACGGCGTGAAGCGTTCCCATCTGAAGAAAAACAAACGCGACGGCAATTGCCGAATTTGAGCAGAGTCCAAGAATATTAGCGGTTTTAGGTTCAAGCGAGCTTTTGAATGTTCCTATAACACTTGCTATCAAAACAAGTCCTAAGATGGCGCAAAATGTTGGAATAATACGTCTGAAGCCATTCGAAATGCCGCCGCCGAGAGCAGACAGTAGAAAATCCCATGAGGTTATAGCTTTTGTGTCTGCCTCGGGGTCGCTGCCATCGACGTTTTCGGGGAGGGCATCCTTTATACTGTCGGGAAGCGATCCGAAGAAGTTTGAGTATTCCTCGGACGGCTCTTCTGCGCTTGCCGCGAATCCGAGTACGAGGCAGAAAAGCAATATAAATATACAAAACAAAGTAATTTTGACGTATTTCATAAATTTTACAGCTCCAAAAGCGCTTTAGCTGTTTCGATTACGTTTTGCATCAGCGGTATGCAAAGAAGGAATATTTCAAGCTTGCCCGCAAGCTCAACGGAGTCGGCAAGCGCACCTTTTCCACATTCGCGGCAAGTAAGGGAGCATATATGAGTCAGAATAGCAACGCCGAAGCCTTTTAACATTATGGCGGCATATTCCGCGACGATACCATTTGTCATAGTCCGAATATTGAGCGTACGTTGTCTATAAGCTCGCCTATCTTTCCGACAAGCATAAGCATAACGACGATTAGTCCGCCGACGGTCACGAGCATAGCCTGCTCGTCTTTTCCCGATTTTTGAAGGATCTGAGCGCATATGGCGACGAGAAGTCCAACCCCCGCGACTTTAAGTATCAGGCTTACGTCCATTTTTATTTATGTCCTTTCTGTTTCAAATTAAAAGTATAACGACAGCCGCCGCCGCGGAAAAGCATAAGACTCTGTTTAACTTTTTTCGCTTTTCCATATCTTTTACGACGGATGCGCGAAGTTCTGTGAGGCGGATGATATGAGAATCACACGATTTGAGCTGTTCTTCTCTGAAACTCGTGCCGAGTTCATTTGAAAAAGAGCGCAGTATCGACATAACAGGGTCGTCGAGTGGCGGGTCTATTGAGTCAATAAACTCGCCGAATCTCGTGGGGATCTTGTTTGTTCCGCAGGCGTTAAGCAATGATGGATCACATCTCTCGAAGATCACCCCGACGGGAACGCAGTAATAATCTATCTGAAGCCTTATAAATTTAAGCAGGGATATGATAGAATCAAGTCGTGACAGACGTTTTTTATCCTCTTTGTTGAGAGCGCTTCCGCATATAGCGCCGCCCGCGAGGATAAACAGGCTTCCAAACAGCTTAAAAGTTAGTTGCGCGGTCATATGGGGTTATTTCGTAGCGGTAGTCCTTGCCCGAGCCTCGAGTGATACCGACGTACGCGCCGAAGATATTCGCTTCGTGCAGAACGGAGATGCCTGTACGGCGAAGCAGACCCGAAACACTATCCGCGTGAGAGGTGGCGAGCAAAGGAACTCCGCAGTTATGCGCGGCTTTGATGGCAGAGATCTCTGCCATATCCGCTCCGATCTCGTCGCAGACGATGAGTTCGGGATTCAGCGTTCTCGAGGCGATCTCTATGCCTTCTCCTTTTGGGTAACCTGACAGCAGATCAACGGAAAGCCTCGACTGTAGTTTTGAGGAAAGCTCACCGCGGGTGTCGATGACGGCTACTCTCATAGGTGTATCTCCGCTCGCGAGTGTGGATATAACGGAACGGAGCAGGGTAGTCTTTCCGACACCGGGGAGTGAATATACGAGAACGCCTGTTCTTGTTGACCGTACAAGTCGGGAAACGGTGTTTCCTATACCGTGTATTTCGTGAGGTATTCTTATGCAAAGAGAGGACACATCGTATATACCCGTTATTTTGTCTTTTTCGGTAACGGATCTGCCGCAAACGCCAACTCGTATACCTCCCTTGAGAGTTATATAGCCTTTGTTTATCGTATCGCGGAAGGCGTAGAGCGAGCAGTCGCACATAAGGCGGAGGATATTATCTGTTTCTTTTTGGGTGAGGATCGTGTTTAGCGTTACGTTTCGCTTGTCGGACGAGAGGGAAGACAGACCGCCCGCGCGGAGTCTTATTTCGTCAATTTTATGAAGCTCGGTATTTAATATTTCAGCCGAAAGTCTTGACGGAAGATAGGATAGCAGGGTATCGCTTACCTCACGGTCAATACGGTGGGAAGGGGATAATACGTTCATTTTTGTTTCCTCTTTTTCCATTATTCGTTAAGTTTTCTTTTGTCTGTTTAATTCTATGAGGCTTGTCTTTGATTTATGACAACGAAAGGGCTTGACTTTTTTGCTCCGCCGGGTTATAATCTTTTTAATAAAATAAAGAGGACTAAAAATGGAAAACGATATACGTCAACTGAAAAAAAGATTTGTTGAGCTTTACGACCGCGCGGAAACGCGCGGTTACGCCGTGTATTCTGACTTTTTGACACTCTCGGAGCAGGATATTCTCCTTTCAACCGTTACGACAGTCGAGCTTATCGGAGGATATGCCGCCGCTGAGCGAAAGATAGCTTGCTTTGGCGAAAGCTACGGCGCGGAGCCGCCCTGCGTTTGGCTTAAGATAGAGCCTCGTCAGCAGAAATTCGCGGATAAGCTCACCCACAGAGATTTTTTAGGCTCGCTTTTAGGACTTGGGATCAAGCGAGAGCTTCTCGGAGATATAATAGTATACGAAAATTGCGGATACCTTTATTGCCTCGAAAGTATTTCGGGGTTCATTACTGACAGCCTCACGAGCGTAAAGCGCACGAGCGTTGAGTGCAAGACGGTCGACGCGCCTCCCGAGAACTCGACGGGGCTTCCCGAGGAGAGCGTTATGACGGTCGCCTCGGCAAGGCTTGACGCGCTCGTTTCCGAGGTATTTAACCTCTCGAGGTCGCAGAGCGCGGAGCTTTTCGCGGCAGAGCTGGTGTTCGTCAACTCAAGAACGGCGAGAAAACCCGCCGCTGAGCCGAACGAGGGCGATATGATCTCCGTCAGAGGCAAGGGACGCTTCATTTACGTCGGCTCGCTCGGAGAAACAAAAAAAGGACGCCTCAGAGTTAGCGTCAGAGTATATAAATAAAGTCACGGATCATATTTTGTCCGTGACTTTCTCATTTTTCTCTTTCTTGAACAGCGCGACGGTTCCCGATATAATAAGCATCGCGCCGAAGAGCTTTTTTATAAGACTTGTGGGAAGAACTCCCGCTGTAAAACTGCCAAGCAGAGCGCCGAAGATCCCTACTGCCGCCATCAAAAGCACCGCGTTGAAGTATATCTTTCGCCTCCTCAGGTGTACGGTCATTGCAGCACCCGTCGAAAACAGAAAAAAGAGAAGATTTATGCCTTGCGCCGTGAGCTGCGGGGTCGACGAAACAAGAGTAAGATATATAACGAGAAGACCGCCGCTTCCAATACCCATTCCCGAAAGGATAGCTATGGCGAAAGAGGCTATCATATCAAGTATAAACATAAGTTTTTCCTCTATTTCATTATCATATATATTCCAGACCATATGACGATGATCGCAAAGAGCTTTTTGAGTCTCGTGACTCTCATTCTGTCAAGTACATAAGCGCCAATGATGCCTCCGATCGCGGCGGGTATAACGTAAAGTCCGAAATCATTCCCAACGACCCGTCCCGTGACTGAGTAGCTTATCACAGAGATAAGTGATACGGGGAGCATAACTGCGAGCGCGTTAGCGAAAACATCACGTGCCGAGTCCTTGTCGCCCTTTATAAGAGGCGTCATACCAAAAACTATTAATATTCCGCCGCCGGCGCCAAGAAGTCCGTTTAAAAAACCTGCGGTTAACCCTATGAATACAAGCTTTATAACTTTTAGCTTTGATCTTATTTCTGCTTTAACTTTCATTTGCTCTCCAAAAATAAAATAAAAATTGACAGAGATTCGTATTGCATTGATCTTGATTTTATGTTATAATATCTTATAATATAAAAAAGGTATTCGGTATTTATATAATTCCCGATTTTGAAAAATATATTATCGAGGAGGAAAAAATGGCGGAAAACAAAAATACGTCGGAAAATAAAAAGAAAATAAACGTAAGCAGGAAGAGCGAGGGATCTCCGAAAAGTAAAGTTGACGAAAAATCTTCTTCGGAAAAATCCAAAACAAGTCCCAAGAAGTCATCGCCCGTGGAAAATAAAGCCAATAAAAACACAAAAGACGTAAAACACACTTTGCCGTCTGATAAAATGGCGCACAAGCTGTTGCCGTTTGTTTGGTTTGCTTTGGCAATATTTTTATTCCTTTGCTTTTTTATAAGAGACGCGTTTGGACTGACGGAATCCGATAATCTTTTCGGCCCCGTCGGAGAAGGGCTCCATATCCTATTTTTCGGATTGCTTGGACTTGGCGCGTATCTAATAGTAGCTTTTCTTATTTATCTCGGAATAATGTGGAGACGTCTTGTTGACCGTCGCAGAGTTATCGTCAAGCTTATATTTGCTTTTGTGATAATTTTGCTTGTTTCCGCTCTCTTTGAGATATTTGTAACTGACGAGGATTATCCGGGTATTGACGTCCTTTGGCAAAACGGAGGGGAGCTTATCGGAGGAGGAGTTTTAGGAGGTTCTCTCGGTTGGCTTTCTTATGCCGGAATAAAGCTCGTAGGCTCTATTCTCATTATTCTTCCGCTTCTTATAATATTTGTTTTGCTTTTCTTTGATCTTACTCCGTACAATATAGCGGTATACGTAAAAGCCCGCCGCAAGCTTAAAGCAGAACGACGCGCGCTTTTGGAAAGTGAAAGCCTTGCCGCGGAAGCCGAATTTGAGGAAAGCGAAATTCAAGCTTTCAAAGGATCTAAAAATAATGAAATTTTAGGTCATCGCTTAAAGATCGTTAAAAAGGAAGAAAAGCCTGTTGAAGAAAAACCCATTAATGAAAATGAGGTATTTAATGATGGCTTCTTTGATACGATCAATAAAGAGGATAATGCTTCAGAAGAGTCTGAAAGAAAAGAAATAAAACCGGAAAAAGAGGAACAGAAGATCGAGGACGATACCTCTTTCAAGCTCAGCTCGGTGTTTGATGAGGATAATGCATCTAATAATGACATTGACAAAGATCCGGAAGCATTACAAATAACGACAGACAGGCTTGCCGAACCCGAGATGGTTGAGCCGGAGCCCGAGAAGCCGCAGTGGACACCGCCTCCTATCGATCTTCTTGTTGAGGATAAGGGCGTCAGAGCGGATTTTTCAGAATCAATCGCCGCAACGAAAACAAAGCTTCTTGAGACACTCAGGAGCTTTGATATAAGAGTTAAGGATATCGGATATTCGATAGGCCCGACAATAACTCGTTATGAGGTTGTGCCGGAAGCGGGCGTCAGAGTCCGCGCAATTGCGAATCTCGTTGATGATATCGCGATGAACCTGGCGACAGTCGGAGTGCGAATCGAGGCGCCGATACCTAATAAGCCCGCGGTTGGAGTTGAGGTGCCTAACGAAGTCCGAGCGACTGTTCGTCTGCGCTCGATACTCGATACGGATGTGTTCAGAAATTCCACGCCTTTGACCGTTTGCCTCGGTCAGGACGTTGCCGGTAAGAATGTCTATTTTGACATCAAAAAGATGCCGCATATGATCATCGCTGGTACTACGGGCTCGGGTAAATCCGTATGTATCAACGGTATAGTTACGAGCCTTCTTTATAAGAACCCGCCGGACAGGGTAAAGCTCATAATGATAGACCCGAAGAAGGTCGAGTTCAGCATATATCAGCATATTCCGCATCTTTACTGTCCTATAATCAGCGACCCCAGAAAGGCGGCGGGCGCGCTTGCGTCGGCGGTTGCCGAGATGGAGCGACGTTATACTCTTGTTGAGGACGTTGGTGTCCGTGATATAGACGCGTACAACAATGCGACAGCAAACGATCCGGACCGCGAATATTTGCCTAAGCTCGTTATAGTTATTGACGAGCTTGCGGACCTTATGATGATGGCAAAGGCCGATGTTGAGCAATTTATCACGCGTATTGCCCAAAAGGCGCGAGCTGTCGGTATACATTTGATAATCGGTACACAGCGTCCGTCAGTTGACGTAATCACGGGACTTATCAAGGCGAACATCCCCTCACGTATTGCATTTACCGTTGCGTCTCAGGTGGACTCCCGTACCATCATCGACAGAGCCGGTGCCGAAAGCCTTATCGGACGCGGTGATATGCTCTATCTGCCCGTAGGTGCGTCGAAGCCCGTCACAGTTCAGGGCGCATTCGTCTCCGAGGCTGACGTCGAGGAGGTAGTTACCTACATCAAGAGCGCCAACGTACAGAGCGAGGTCGAGTACGCAAGCGACGTTATCGAGCAGATCGAGAAGGAAGCCGCAAAGTGCGGCATGGGCAAGAAGGGCGCAGGTGCGTCTGCTGCGGCGGCTGATGCCGACGGCGAGGACGATCCTATGCTCAGAAGCGCTCTCGAGCTTGCGGTGAACAGCGGTAAGATATCCACGTCTCTCATCCAGAGAAAGCTTTCGCTCGGTTACGGACGTGCCGCAAAGCTCATCGACAGAATGGAGCAGCTCGGCTACGTAAGTCCTCCCGAGGGACAGAAGCCCCGTGACGTGCTTATCACCAAGGAGCAGTTTATGGAGATGGTGCTGAAGCGCGAGGACGAGCTTCTCTGACGTGATTTTTTGAATTGCGATGCCTTTTTGGGGCAATAATGGTTTACTACAGTTAAAATAACATTACGGAGGAATATAATGGTTTACGTAATACTTGCCGACGGATTTGAAGAAATAGAGGCGCTGACTCCCGTTGACGTGCTTCGCCGCGCAGGCGCTGAGGTAAAAACGGTGGGAATTATGGGCAGATATGCTGTGGGCGCACACGGTATCTCTGTTAAATGCGATCTTTACTCAGGCGAGGACGAGCTCGATCTTTCCTCCTGCGAGATGATTATTTTCCCCGGAGGAATGCCCGGAGCCGATAATATTGACAAGTATGAGCACACAAGCTCATATATTGAAAGTGTACTGTCACGCGGTGGCTTTGCGGGGGCTATCTGTGCCGCTCCCATGGTACTCGGTAAGAGAGGGTATCTTGTGGGTAAAAAAGCAGTTTGCTTCCCCGGATTCGAAGATTACCTTGACGGAGCCGTGATCTGTGACGCCGATGCCGTAAGAGACGGACAGATAGTCACATCACGCTGTATGGGCACGGCTATGAGCTTTGCTCTTGAGCTTGTGGAATGTCTCTACGGTGCCGAGAAAAGAGCCGCGATCGAGGCCGCTGTC
>JAZRUP010000076.1:0-8365 GCA_045652645.1 Eubacteriales bacterium
TCACCCCGCACCCCAAGACCCCAGATCCGGCGCAATTCCGAGTACAGCGGGTTGCCGATCGGAACCGCCTCATGCCACGGACGAATTTCCTCCGCCGCATTGGTTTTCAAATCGGCAAAAAAACGAAGCAGCAGATAGCGATCCAGATCGACCGCGCGTCCGAGCGTATCTGCATAGCTTTCAAGATAGACCGATGCTTTTTCATCGTTCATCTCTGCCAGCATCGCTTTGCACAGCATCGCCTCACCGAGGACAAATTCTGTATGATACGGCGTTTCCTCCGCATAGGACAGCGCGCGGTCAAACCATTCATCCGCCTCAGCACCGGCACCGCGCTCATATGCCTGTCTGCCGAGCCGTACCGCACATTCGCAGAGGATCATCGATGATTCGGCATCGTGCAGTCCGTACTTTTCGCACAGTGCAAACACACCCGCATCATCGCCGCGTGTGTATTTTTCCCGCAGCTCTTCCTTGATGCGCGGCAGCAAAAACTGTAAAAGATCATCCTCGTCAGACAACAGATAGCCTGTCGGCAGATCGAGTCTGTCAGAAAGATATTTCAGCGTTTCCAGAGACGGATTGACATCTCCCGACTCAATGCGGCTGATTAAAATGCGCGTGATGGATTCTCCCGCAAGTGCCGCCTGCGTCAGATGCAGTTCCCGACGGCGCTGTTTGATCTTTTCTCCCAACGTCAATTTCATGATCGTATCCCATATCAAAAACAAAAAACCCTATGGACGGAGATTCCGTTTCACAGGGTCATTTGTTGTGTAATTAGATGTTTTCCTTGATCTTAGCTGCCTTACCGACTCTATCGCGGACATAGTACAGCTTAGCACGTCTGACCTTACCGGAGCGAATAACATCCACCTTCACAACGTTCGGGGAGTGAATGGGGAAAGTCTTCTCTACTCCGCAACCGTAAGAAACACGTCTAACGGTAAAGGTCTCGGAGATACCGCCGCCGTTCTTGGCGATTACAGTGCCTTCAAAAAGCTGAATTCTTTCGCGGGCACCTTCCTTAATACGGTTGTGAACACGAATCGTGTCACCTACGTTAACGGTAGGTACGTTCTCCTTGAGCTGCTCATTTGTCAGAACCTTAATAAAATCCATTATATTGGCCCTCCTTATCCGGGACATTCGTGCTTGAGCATTAATGCAGAGGACTGTCCGTTTTTTTCGTGCGCATAGCACAAATGGTATTATACCATATTATTCTTCATTTTGCAAGTGCTTTTTTAATATTTTTTAAAATTTTTAAGATTTTATTGAATATATAGCGGTTTTAACTCCACTTACAAGCGGCTTTGCGTTGATAGCTATAACCGCTGAGACAAACAAAGCTTGAGTCAAAGACAAAACTAATGTGTTTTTTACCGTAATCATCAAAAACGATCCCGCGACAAGAGCCAAAGCGTTTATTAAAAGTCGTACAATATGAAGATTGAATCTTAAAAGCTTTCGAGTGTCCGCCGCACGAATAATAAATACCACTATATAGCTTGCGAGAGTTGCAATAGCAGCTCCCTGCACTCCGAGCCCCACGCATTTCAACTCAAAGCTTCCAAAATTAATACACGATGGTATCAAGAGAAAATTAAGAATTATATTAACAACGGCGCCTATTGCCGCAGTTATAAACGATTTCATACTACGCTTTTTTACAACGTATACACTTGAAAGGAAATTAACAAAGCTTGAGAAAACACTCGCCATAACGAGCACGGGGATAAAATTCCAGGCGGAATAATAGCTTTCTGCAAACAGTATCTTAGCTCCTACCTTTGAAAACGCGATCACGCAAGCTCCGGCTACAAATATGATAGCCTGAAAGCATGAAAAAACAGTGGAATAAAATTTAGCTCTCTCCTCCGGATCATTTTCTTTAACCGCAGAAAATTGCCATGCCTCCGAGAAAACTCCAGTTACAAGCGTCAAAATAGTCGGTATCTTATAAGCCGCGGTATAAAGACCGTTTTGCCCCTCACCAAGAAAATACGTCACCATATATCTATCAGACACATTTGTTATCCACCAAAATATCGTCGTCGGGATCAATGGCAAGCTGTATTTGAGCATAGATACAGCAAGATCTTTTCTCGCGTTTTTTATTTTAATATCTTTCCAAAGCTTGGCATAAAGCAAAAGGAAACATCCTACAAGGAAATCGGCTATAACTATTGAAAGCACGTATCCGTATTCCCCAGAAAAGAAGTTACTGTCAGGCAAAATAACAAGAAATAATACGTTTAATGATATTGTCAAAACAGTATTGATAATTCCCTGCACCGCAAAAAGCTTTGCCTTATCAAGAGCTCTTATATATTGGGCACAAGCTGAATGAAAATTCGACATCAAAACGTACAGAACGATAAGCCAGACATAGCTTCTAAAATATGACGATACAAGCAATAACGGAGAAAGAAGCAAGAATATTGAGCCGGACGCGGAAAGTATAAGTATTCCCGTTGAAAATACCGCTTTTTTATTTCCTTCTCTATCAAGAGCAAATCTGAATATTGCATCGCATATACCTGCCGCGGCGAGCGGGATAAAAAGATTTGCCATGTTGCTGATAAGATCGGCTTTTCCGTATTGCGCCTCGGTCAGACATTCCGTATAAAGCCTTGTAAGGAAAAACACAAGCAGCTTTGAGGCGAACGTACCTATTCCATATATTGCGGTGTCCGAAAGCAATTTTTTATATCTGTTCATTGAATGTTTTTTCTCCGATTATATTATTCAAGATATGATATATAAATTATATCATAAACAGAAAAAATACTCAACCGGTTTTATTTAATTTTTTAATGTTTTTCCACAGGTTCAAATATTACAACGGAAAGAGGCGGCAAACGCAATAACATCTCACGAGAATCGGATATCTCAATGATTTCGTTGTTCTTTCTCCCTGCACCCCCAAATTTTAAATCATCACTGTTAAAGACTTCTCGGTAAAGCGTCCCGCTTACTAAATTGTTTATCGAATAATCACGTTTATCTTCCAAAGAAAAATTAAATATACATAAAATCTCTGAATATTTTTGTGAAAAACGTTTAAAAACTATTACGCAGTCGTGTTCACGATCACAAGCTATCCATTTAAACCCTTTTTTATCATTATCAAGTTCCCAAAGTGCTTCATTATTAATATAAAAACTGTTTAATGCGTATCTGTAATTTTTAATACTTTCCGAAGAATTTAGAAAGTCAAATTCAAATATACTCTTTTTCCCTTGATGTAACATCAAATTACCCAACAGCAGCTTAATATTAGAAATTTTGTTGGGCAAAATATTGATTTCCGATGCTTTTTCTGTAATAGGTAATATAAATTGCTCTACGCAAGCATGATTCAAAGAAAAAGTAATTTGTGATTGCTTTTTTTGCTTTGAGTTTGAATCTGATTTTAGATAGTCCAAAAGATCGGCCAACCAGCCTCTGTTAAGTTTAAATGAGAATCCTGCACCGCCCTTATTTAAAGGCGCTGTAAGTGCGCATTCAGACAAATGATCGTTCGCGATCAAAAACGCTCCCGGGATCTCAGAATGTATTTTTTTGTTCAAGAAACCGAGAAGCTCAAGCAAATATTTTTCATCCCCGTAAAGCTTAAGTTCTTGAAGATCAAGCTTTATACCATCGATATTAAATTTTCTGAACCAATACATGACCGTTGATATCACAAACGACCTAAATCCTTCACTTCCGTAAAAAAACATATTTTCGTTATCTTTGTTGAAATGAATATCGAGAATAATTCCCTTTCCCTCTCTATGGAGACTGTCTATAAAAAATTTAAAATCATCAATAGAGCCGTAGTTTGAATCCAAACAAAAACTTCCGTATGTTATTTTACTTGTAAGCTCAAGATGAGTATAACTCATATATTCAAGATGTTCAATTATTTGACTCGAAATTTCTCTGTAATTTACATATATTCCGGAAGAAAAATAATATTTTGAATTTAAGCAAGCAATGTCAACAACGCAAATATTCATAGGGTGCTCATAAAGAAAAATATCTCTTGTATAATTATCATTTTCAGTTGAAGATTCAGGATCAACTATTATAGATGCGTTACTAGCATCAGCTAAACGCGAAAAAGGATCTGCTATTATTGAGATCTCTCCGTCAGAAAAAATTTTATATCTATATCTCATTCCTTCAATCGGAATATCACTTTCGTATAATATTTCCCATATTCCATCTGCCGTCTTATTTAAAGCAACGGACCCTGGTATAAAATCTCCTATTAGCTCAACTCGTTTAGCCTTTATATAAGCAATACGAAAAATGTACTTGTATATATTATCTTTCTCATCCAATCTATGGACGCCAAAAAAATCATACAACTGATCGTTTGTGTCCTTAACAGTATATTTTTCCATAATAAATAATGCTTTTCTATATGAAAAGCTTCCTTCCTTGAAAAATAATATATCCCAAGCAACAGGAAATTCAGCTTGCTTGGGATATTAGGATGTGCAAAATTTAGCATATTATATACAAAATTACGGATTGTCTTTGAAAATATCTCTTAATCTTCTTTAATATTTACTTTTTTTGAGCAAAACGAACATAAAGACTCTTTGCCCGATTTCTTAGCCTCCGATACCGAGCCTTCAAGAATACTTGATGGATCACTTCTTGACAGAGACTGACAATCCTTAAAAATATGATATTTAGCCCCGGAAGCTATCCAATAACAGGTAGTTTTTTCATCAATTTCCAAAGGTTCATCGGCTTTATCAAAAGACTCTTTGATACTTATTATGTCTTCCGGTGTTAATAGATATCCTGTGTTCATCTCGGTGCCGATACCTTCCGTATGACTTGTGCAGGACAAGAATGAAACCATTATAACAATAATTGTAAAAATTGTAATTATACTTTTCATAAAATTAAAACAGATCGTCTGATAAAAGTTTTTCAAGCATAATGACTTTGTCTCCCGAATATTCGTAAGCTCCTTTAAAATCCCCCAGCTCTCTACAACACACCTCAAGATCTTTAAAAATATCATACATTATAGGGCCTGGAACGCTTTGCGAGCCGTTAAGAATATTTGTCATTAACTTATAAGCAGTTTCATAATCACCATTTTCAATAGCAAGTCTGGATTTTATATGGTCCTGATATATTACATTTTCAAAGCTTACATTATCAATATCGGTGTTTGAATACATTCCCGACAAATAAGAAACATATCTGCAAAATTCATCGGACATTGACATCTCGAAAGAAATAGCATTATCCGCGCAATCCGCAAAAAGAGAGGGAGATATAGTTCTCATATAATTGCAGTACATCTTTGCTTCAGACAAAATGTGAAGAGCGTTATAGATCGTCTTCTCGGCATACTCACAAGCTTTATCAAAATTCACACATGATTTTTTCAGTCTTCCGTCCGAAAAATCCTCTTTTGCTATTCCAAGAAAACATTCAGCTTTGATCAAGTCCAGCTCGTTATCTTCTATATCACTTTCTGTTTTTCGACAAAAATCAAGACATATACGGTAATCCTTGTTCAGAAAAGCTCTCCTTATATTTTCCATAGATGAAACTCGGCGATAAAAATATTCGTATTTATCATCTTCGATCAATATTCCTACAGGAACATTAAGACGCTCCGCTAAATATTTAATCGTGGGTAACGATGGCTGTGCTGCCCCGGACTCAATAAGGCTGAGCATATTTCTTGTAATAAAATTGCCCGCAAGCTCACTTTGAGTCATTGCCTTTTCGGTTCGTAATTTTTTTATTTTCTCTCCGACAGTCATAAAAATCCCCTTCGGTTATCAAATTAATCCTTTTAATATTATAACATATTTTTTAAAAAAGTAAATACTATTTACGATATTTTTTGCCTCACCTATTTACAAAACTACTCAAATATTGTATAATATTATTAAATCAAAACGCAATAGAAAGGATGGACACATGAACGATTCTCTGCGTATGCAAAGTGAACTTCTTACGGAAAATCAACTTATACTTTTAAAAAATTTTCCTCTTGAAAGCGCTTATATTTTAGAAGCTGCTTCAAGTATTTATGCTTTGAACAACTCTATTGCAGATACGAAAAAAATTAAATATATCATAAACTTGATCAAGAAAAAGACAGGAAAATTATCTTACTTTCAAGCCTCTTTAAAAATAATTTTAGCTACGATAATATCTCTTGATCCGGAACCCGAAAATCTGCTTGAAAAAATAACAAACAAATACTCGGTTCTAAAGCAGTTTTTCAGAGGATCTCAATATCTTCCCTATGCCGCATATCTGCTTGTAAAGTACGGAGAAGATGTAAAAATCGAACATATCAAAGAATATTATACTTCTATGAGATCTGAAAGACCTTCTTTGGGGGTAGAAAACGATATTATTTTTGCCACGCTTTACGCGATATTGGGTAAAAAAGTTAAATATGCGGTATCCGATATAGAAGCTTATAGAAAAGAGCTTTCTTCTGTTTTGCCCAAGTATTCAGCCAAAACCGTCGCGCGTATATTCGTTTTTGGAGAGCGACGCGGATATACGGATAAATTTATAAAGCTAAAAAAACTTCTTGATGAGAGCAAAGTAAAGATCGGTAAAGGTAACGAAAACACAGCGATCGCTTTATTCTCGCTTCTTGATATTGACGTAGAAAGCTCAGAAGACATGATTTGGAATTTCATCCATCATATCGAAAAATTTTCAAAGAAGCCGCGGATGTTTCATCCAAAGCGACGTACAATGTATTCGGCGATGATCATATACGAGGAACTTATAAAAGATTGCGAAGAAAAATCCTTTATCCTTGCCAAAGAAGCCGCTTTTGCTGTCGCGCTGACCATTGGCGTAAATCTTACCACAGCAATTCATACATTTTAATATAATTCGAACTGATAAACACATATAAAACAAGTGGCCGAGTGAACTCAGCCACTTGTTTTATGTGATGAATTAAATGCCCTTATTTTTTCTTTGACATTTCAATTATATCTCGCAGACAATTATATTTGTTTTCTTTAACTGTAATAACGACCGCTCGATCCCCCGGAAGAATAACTGAATTACCGTCCGGAATAATTATCTCTTCTTTTCTGATAATAGCCGCGATAAGTGTATTAGGTTTTAGCTTAAATTCAGGGGATGAGAATTTTATATTGCAAAACGGAAAGCTATCCTCATCCGCTGAAAATTCAAGTGCTTCAGCGCTTGAATTGGCAAGCATATATATTGATTTTATATCTCCGGGCGCTTTTCTTGAATAATTCTCAACAGTTCTGACATATTTCAAAAGCTTTTCTGCCGCGGTCAAGGAAGGCGAAACAGTACAGTCTATAGAAACACCGTGAAGGATCTCCGCATAAGAAGGAGATACTACCTTAGTTATAATCGTCTTGACTCCGCAGGACCAAGCGAACATTGCTGCGACAAGATTTGTTTCGTCAGAGCCCGCCAGAGAAACGCACGCGTCGTATTTCTTTATTCCTTCTTCAAGGAGAAGCTCGGATTCTACCCCATCTCCGTAAGTTATTTCGGCAGTAGGCAATTCTTCAAGGAGTTCCGCACAACGCTTTTGATCAAATTCTATTATTTTTACCTTTATCTTTGATTCGCAAAGTTTTTTAGCAAGATACAGACCTATGGTTCCGCAACCTATCATCATAACGCTTTTTATCGGCTTGCGTATAATCCCAAGGGTTTGACAAAAATTTTTGAGTTGATCCTGCGATGAAATGATATCAATAACATCTCCGTCACGCAAAACAAAATCTCCGCGAGGGATGTTTACCTCTTTGCCTCGCCTTACTGCACAAACGAGAATATCCCCGTAATTCTTTTGTCTGAATTCGCGAAGAGTCATCCCCGCGATAGGAAGCTTATCACTGACCGGAACCTCAGCGATGGTAGTTTTTCCGCTAAAAAAAGCCTCAACCTTAATTGAAACGGGCAAACTTATAAGTTTTGCTATTTCCTTAGCCGTATCAAGCTCGGGATTAATTATATAAGATATACCGAATTTTTTACGTATAAATTCCTCTTCCTCAGCAAAATCGGGATTTCTAAGTATCGCGACCGCATGTTTCGCTCCGAGTTCCTTCGCTATCATACAGCACATAAGATTGATCTCATCGGTTTCCGTTGAAGCTATCACTATATCGGTATCGGTAATCCCGGCACGCATAAGTACGGTTTTTGACGCACCGGATCCGCAATATCCGCAAACATTATATCTTTCGGTAATATCCTCGACTATTTCGTGAGATTTGTCAATAACTGTTATATCGTGATTCTCATCAAGTATAGCTTTGATTATTCCCTGACCTGTTCTGGCAAGACCTATTACAAGTATTTTCATATATTT
>JAZRUP010000077.1:0-4001 GCA_045652645.1 Eubacteriales bacterium
AAAAGGCTCTTCCTTATGCGATATAGCAAGGAAGCCTTTCTGAATTTCGTTGATAGCATTGGCTTCGGATTCGTATATCTCTCGCTGATATTCGTCGGCATTCGCGATAGCGGACTTATAGTCCTCATCATCAAATATAGATGTAAATTGCGCGCGATTGACTGTAGGAATGCGTTTATGAGTTGTGGGATCTTCCACGTATTCGATTCCATAACGACAGAGAACAATCGACCAATACGCCTCAGCATCGGTATTGTCCTCGTTAAGAATAATCTCATAAATTCCCATCGCCTTGTCAAAATCGTTGTTGCGACGGAAGTGGTTGGCTCTGTCATAAAGGTTCGCCTTTCGATCATCGTCGAGCTTGGGAATGGTTTGCTTCGTACCGCAATATTCACAGGTGGCGACTGATTGTTCGTCGTTTATTTCAAGAGTTCCACCGCAGATTTTACACTTAAAAATTGCCATGATGTTCTCCCTTATTTATTGTCAGCAATCTCAATATTTTCAATAGAGAATGTGAGGCACTTCTGTATGATCTCATTGCGAGTGCGTCCGGTTTGCTCGGCAATAACATCGAGCTTTTCAATCATATCATTAGGAAGTCTTACAGAAACCACGGAAGAATCCCCACGGAATTTCTTAGACGATATAACAAGCTTTTTTTCGGACATAGCTTATACACCTCTTTGTTGTAGTTTTGATGATATTTATTATACCACATTTGTAGTGTGTTTGTCAACTGTTTTATTAAAATAATGAAAATAACATAAGAAGGGCATACAAATCATTGGTGACTTGTACGCCCTTAAATTATTCTATTTTTGTCAGCAGCTCCGCATCCATTCCACCTTGGTTGTACTCGTTCGCCGAATCTCTGATAGTGAACGATCTCGCGCTCGCGGAGGAATTTTATCGGTTCCTTGACGTCGGGATCGTCGATAAGACGGAGAAGGTTATCGTAGGTCGTGCGCGCCTTTTGCTCGGCGGCGAGGTCCTCGTTGAGGTCTGTGAGGATATCGCCCTTCGAGGCAATATATTTCATATCGAAGGGAACACCCGATGCCGCTACGGGATAAACTCCCGTTGTGTGATCAACAAAATAGTTGGCGTAGGGGCTCTTCGCGATCTCCTCCTCCGTGAGGTTTCTCGTAAGCTGGAAAAGTATCGCGGCTATCATCTCCATGTGCGCGAGCTCCTCCGTGCCCACGTCGGTAAGAATACCCGTTACCTGTCCGTAAGGACAGCTGTATCTTTGGTGAAGGTATCTCATCGACGCGCCGATCTCGCCGTCGGGTCCGCCGAGCTGGCTTATGATAAGATTCGCGAGTGTTGGGTTAGGATTTTTTATCTTAACGGGGAATTGAAGCTTTTTCTCGTATGTCCACATATATATCTGTCTCCTTCCGTATCAGTTTGCGTCGTATTCCCAGGGCCAGGGGGTCTTTACCCAATCCCAAGAGGCGCAGCAGTTATCTCTCGCTGTTATGGGACCGCATTTTTCATTTACCGCTTCGGCAATAGCTTTTCTCTCTTCTTTGAGCTTACAGTAATATTCAAGAGCCGACGTACATTCGGGATACGCGTCAAGATAGAGGACGGTCTCAACTATCGCGAAATCAAGCTCCCACAGCTTTCTCTTGAGCGCGTCGCATCCGTCGCCGCAGCCGCAAGAGCCCATATTTCCGTTCATATTTCCGTTCATATTGCCGTTACCCGCGTAATAGCGCATATTTCTGTTATTAACCATTTCTGATACCTCCGCGATTTCCGTATCGGTTCATATTGCAGCCGTAGCCGTTTTCGGCGGCGCAGCTTGATTTTTGATTTTCGCATCCGCATCCGACAAAAGGAAGATCAAGCTCTTTAAAGAGGGTTCCGCGACAAAGCGCGGTTTCTTTGTCATAGAGCTCTCCCCACACTTGAAGAGGTGAGTAGACCATAGCCAACGGATGCTCGGCTATGCCCCACGTTCTGCCCATCATAACGCCGCAGCCGTTATAAGAGCATGAATAATCGTTGTCTTTATACATTTTTTTGTACCTTTCTTATGTATTAAGGTATGTTTTACCTCGCTATAATTCTATGCGTGATGTCGGATTTTGTCACATTATTATATCTTTAGTTACGAAATGTATTTTTAATACGGTCTGCTTTCCTTGATCAGATCTGCTTTAAAACGTTCAAGAAAGAACAACACGCTCACGAAGGAAGCCTTCGTGAGCGTGTTTATAGTATTCTTTAAAATTAAAGAGTATTGTTGGAGCCGAGAACGTCGACGATCTTGTGCATGACCATCTTCTTGACCTCGTCACGTGCGACCTTGAGGTAGCCGCGGGGGTCGAAGCCTGCGGGATCGCCAACAAGAGAACGGCGAACTGCCGCTGTCATGGCAAGACGGATATCGGAGTCGATATTGATCTTACATACTGCCATGGAAGCTGCGCGTCTGAGCTGTTCCTCGGGAATACCGACAGCGTCGGGAAGCTTTCCGCCGAGCTCGTTGATCTCCTTGACGTACTCCTGAGGAACGGAGGATGCGCCGTGAAGAACGATCGGGAATTCGGGAAGTCTCTTTTCGATCTCCTCAAGAATGTCGAAACGGAGAGGGGGAGGAACGAGAATACCGTCGGCATTGCGTGTGCACTGCTTTGCGGTGAACTTGTATGCGCCGTGAGATGTTCCGATGGAGATAGCGAGGGAGTCAACGCCTGTGCGGGTTACGAAATCCTCAACCTCCTCGGGTCTTGTGTATGAGGAATGCTCAGCAACAACGTCGTCCTCAACACCTGCGAGAACACCGAGCTCACCCTCAACGACAACGCCGCGCTCATGAGCGTACTCAACGACCTTCTTAGTGAGAGCGATATTGTCCTCATATGCATGGTGAGAACCGTCGATCATAACGGATGTGAAACCGCCGTCGATACAAGATTTGCAGATCTCGAAATCTGCGCCGTGGTCAAGGTGAAGAGCAAGATCAACACCGCTGTCGGCAACCGCCGCCTTCGCGAGAGCCATAAGGTACTCATGCTTTGCGTATTTTCTTGCGCCTGCGGAAACCTGAAGGATAACGGGAGACTTTGCCTCAGCGGCAGCCTCTGTTATAGCCTGAATGATCTCCATGTTGTTGATGTTGAAAGCACCGATAGCGTACTTGCCGGCGTATGCCTTCTTGAACATCTCTTTTGTTGTTACAAGAGCCATAATAAAATCTCCTTATATAAAAAATATTTTTACCTTATTATTTTAATATTTTTTTCGGAGAAAATCAAGGGCTTTGACAAAAAAATCCCATAATATTTTTATTTTTGGCATATTTGACAAACAATTATCAATAAAATCTGCTTTAGCCGTCGAAATTTTTCGCAAATACCGATATTATGCGGTAGCACCGCCGTTTTCAGCACGAGCGACCGCTGTGTTATCATTTCTTGCGACCGCCGCGTTTTCGGAGAGCCCGAAGCTGACTGCTATTGCCGTGTTGACCTCGTTCATGATCCTCTCATCAAGATGTCCCATTTTTTCCTTGAGTCTACGCTTATCAAGTGTTCTGATCTGCTCGAGCAGTATTACGGAGTCCTTGGCGAGCCCAACCTGTGACGCGTGTATGTCGATATGAGTGGGCATTTTTGTTTTACCCATCTGTGATGTAATAGCCGCCGCTATGACAGTCGGACTGTAACGGTTTCCTACATCATTTTGTATTATAAGCACGGGACGAAGCCCTCCCTGCTCAGATCCGACAACGGGAGAGAGGTCGGCGTAATATATGTCACCGCGTTTTACATTTGTCATTTCTTTCATTTTTCCTTTCGTAAGGTTTTCAATACTATTTTTTCCCTCGAAAAACCGAAATAAACAGTAAAGGGCGTTTTTTGCGTATGAAATTTTTGGATAGTTCCGTCATTTGGCACAAAACAGACGTTAAAATAGTAAAAACCTCTATTCTGTTGTGAAAAAAATAACAACTTTGTTTTTTTTGCTTGACATCAAAACGA
>JAZRUP010000078.1:0-1976 GCA_045652645.1 Eubacteriales bacterium
AGTTTTTGAAGATACTTAAGAAACTTTTCTCTAAAAAGTTTCTTAAGCGGGGTTTGGGGCGGAGCCCCAATAAAACATTCCCTTAAGCGGGGGTTCGGGGGCAGAGCCCCATAAAAAACATTACCACAAGAAAGGAAAAACGTTATGATCCTCACAAAAGAACAGCAGGCGATGCTTGACGGCGAGAAAGGTGAGACCCTCGCCAAGGTCATGAAAACGCTCGTGATGTACGGTGACGCTTTCGGCGCTGAAAGAATGGTTCCCGTTACGTCAAAATACAATCATCTTGTAACCTCGTTCGGCCTTAAAATGATGACTCCCGTATTCGAGCTTATGCAGCAGCTCATCGACGCTGGCGCGGTATCGGAGCAGAAATTCTCCGTTGACCCCCGCCCTATCGACAAGAACGTTCCCGCTAACTTTTTGCAGAAGCTTATTTTTAATAAATTTATGTACTCGAAGCAGGAATCCTACGAAAACCAGCTCAAGTCGCTCGGACTTATGGCTGACGACGCGTTTACCTGCACCTGCTATATGGACGAGGTAGGCAATAAGCCCGAGAAGGGTGAGGTGCTCTCCTGGGCGGAATCCTCCGCCGTAGTTTACGCTAACTCCGTTCTTGGCGCGAGATGTAACCGTAACTCCGGGATCATCGACATTATGGGCTCGATAGCGGGCTGCGTTCCTGAATTCGGGCTTCTCACCGACGAGGGCAGAAAAGCCACCTGGATAGTTGAGATCAAGACCGAAAAGAAGCCCGAGGCACAGCTTCTCGGCTCGGCTATCGGTATGAAGGTAATGGAAGCCGTCCCTTATATCAAGGGTCTTGACAAATGGCTCGGCAACGAGCTTGACGACGCGGCTTGCACGTACTTAAAGGACTTCGGCGCGGCAACAGCGTCAAACGGCGCGGTCGGTCTTTACCACATCGAAAACCTCACTCCCGAGGCAAAAGAGCTTGGAGATGCGCTTATCGCCGAGGGCGCGGAGGTCTACGTTATCGATGACGCGGAGCTTGAGCGCGTTTATAAGAGTTATCCCGTTATCTGGAAGAACGCGGACGCTAAGCCGAAGCTTTGTTTTATGGGCTGTCCGCATATGTCGCTTGAGCAGCTCAAGACCTGGACGGACAAGGTCGAGGCGGGACTCAAGGAGGCGGGTAACGCAAAGGTAGTTATCCCGACGGTATTTACGGCGTCCCCCGCAGTTCTGCGCGAATTTGAGAAAACGCCTTACGCCGCAAGACTTAAAGCAACGGGCGTTATTACGTCGTATATCTGCCCGCTTATGTATATGAACAATCCGCTTTGCGCGAAGATGCCCGTTATCACGTCGTCGAACAAGCTTCGCACGTACACAACGTCGAGATATTACACCGATGACGAGATACTCGCTGAGATCACGAAAGGAGGTAAGGCATAATGAAGGTTTTTAACGGAAGAACGGTAACTCCCGGAACTGTCACGGCGGACGCGCTCGTGTCTCACGGCGGACTTAATACGCTCGCGTCGTTCCAGAAGGCGCTCCAGTTTGGTGATAAGACCGCGACCTGCGGCGACCAGAACAACGAGGACCTTTACGGCAAGCAGATGCTCGGTAAGGCTCTTTGCCTGCCTCAGACGATAGGCTCGACCACGGGCGGACTTGTGCTTTACTGCGCGTGCGCTATGGGACGTCAGCCTGCTTGTATGCTGTTTTCAAAGCCGATCGACTCACTCGCGGCGGCGGGCGCTATCCTTGCCGACGTATGGGTAGAGGGCGTTACGATGCCCGTTGTCGACTGTCTCGGCGACGAATTTCTCGACTATGTTAAGGACGGAATGAAGATCACGGTCAACGGAGACGGAACGGTAACAGTTGAATAAAAAATCTCCCGCACGGCGCGCGGGAGTGATAATTTATCTAAACAGCTCGTTTTCTTTGCTGAAAAAGCAACCCAATTTTTAGGAGTTTCACTCCCAAAAATTAGGGTGCTT
>JAZRUP010000079.1:0-2636 GCA_045652645.1 Eubacteriales bacterium
GCGTAGGTGATGCCCTTGTCGGTTTCAAGGTCAAATTTGCCTAGTGAAGAAAGCAGGCTCACGCCAAGTGTGCGCGTGTTGTTATCCACGCGGAGACGCCGTGCGGCAGACTCAAAGTCTACGGCAGGATTTTCTGCCGAGAGAGCAAAGAGCGAGAGCATTCTTGAAAGATATGATGCTTCTCTGAAGCGCTTTTCCTCGGGCAGAGTGATGGGTGAAAGCTCGGGTATAATTGCTTCGATGAGCCTGGAAAAATCGCGGAGTATACGGTAGGCAAAGTCGCCCGAGAGCAGCTTTTTCCATTCAATATATATGCGCTCGGCAGATACGTTTGAAAGCAGGTGCATATTGCGAAAAACTGCCTCGGCGGTGTTTTCTTCAACCTCAAAGCCGAGCGTTGCGGCAAATCTCACCGCGCGCAGAATACGCAGAGCGTCCTCGGAAAATCTCGTATCAGGGTCGCCAACGGCGCGGATAAGACGCTTTTCAATATCTTCCCTGCCGCCGTATAGGTCGGTAAGTCCGTGGCGATAGCTATACGCCATAGCATTCACGGTGAAGTCGCGGCGCATAAGGTCGTCTTCAATTTTACGGGTGAAGCTGACGGAGCTCGGGTGGCGCGAGTCGTTATACTCGCCGTCAAAACGGTAGGTGGTTATCTCATAAGGAGCACCGTCAAGGATAAGCGTAACCGTGCCGTGCTTGATGCCCGTGTCAACCGTGCGCTCGGCGGAAAACACCGCCTTGACCTCCTCGGGAAGCGCGGAGGTAGTAATATCGTAATCACCAGGGGCTTTGCCGAGCAGAAAGTCGCGCACAGAGCCACCGACAATATCGGCGCGATATCCTGCCACTTCAAGCGCGGAAAGTATATATTCGACCCTTTCGGGCAGAGTTATATTCATATTATGCGCTCCTTTCGTTTATTTACAGGTACATTTTATCATTTCCCGTGGTCTTTGTCAATCGTATTGACAAATTTGGGCGTTTGGGATATAATTTACAAAGGAAAGCGAGAAAAAATTATGGATATTCTTACTATGAAGTCGGGCGTGCGCGCCGATACAAAGGAAAAATTCAATAAAAGGCGCGAGGAGATAAAGAGCTATCTTGCAGAAAAGGTCTTTGGCAGGATTCCCGAGCCACCCGAGCATCTGCGCGCGAATATCAAAGCCGAGGACAAGGGCTTTGGCGGAGGTCTTGCGGTGCTTCGTGAGTTCGAGCTTATTATGACACTTGACGGAAGGGAGATTTTCCTCCCCTTCAAATCGATAGCGCCAAACGGTGAGGGAAAATATCCTACATTTATATACATAGACTACGACTGCGGCGTGCCCAGCAAATATCTGCCTGCCGAGGAGATAGCTGAACGCGGATACGCGGTATTTTGCTTCTCGTACAAGGACGTATGCGCTGACGATGCCGATTTTAAGTCGGGAATTGCGAAATATATCGCGCCAAGGGGAAGAAAAAAGGACGCTCCCGGCAAAATCGCACTGTGGGCGTGGGCAATATCGCGGGTTTTGGATTATGCCGCGAATCAGCCCTACGTTGACGAGGATAACGTCGCCGTCATCGGTCACGGTCTGCTCGCAAGAGCAGCGCTCGTCGCAGGCGGATACGACGAGCGCTTTAAGTACGTTATTCTTAATAATTTAGAGTTTGGTGAAGATTATATTTCCCGCCCCTATCTTTTCTCTAAGAATTTTTGGGAAAGCATCGACGCCGCCTGCGACCATCTCGCGCTCGCGCTATGCGTGCCGAGGCATATCATTATCGGTGCTGCCGCCAACGACTGCATAAGTGATAACGAAAAGGGGCTCTGCAGTCTTGCTGCCCTTGGTAGCGCTTACGAGCTATTTGGCAAAGCGGGACTTATGTATAGCGGCGAAATACCCGAAGAACCAATCGCGCTTGCAGGCGACAATATACTCTACCGTTTGCGCGAGGGCGTGCCGTATCTCAGCCGTAGGGACTGGAACGCGTATATGGACTATATAGATAGCGCGAAATCGCATTAAAAGTACGCCAAAGTTTACATTTTATTAAATCTTGTGGCGTAACCGCATCTTTTACAGAGCTCTTCGGTTGCAATTCTTTTCTCAAAGCCTCGACGAATATCAAGCGCTCGTTCGGACGACAGTATCTCCTCAATTGGAGTATCGAATATGTTTCCGAGCGTTATATCCCCCTCGCTGTCAAGACAACAAGGAATGACGCTGCCGTCAGAGAGCACGCCAAAGTGGTCGCCAAGGCCGTAGCAAAACACCGAGTCGCTATATATGGGTGCGTTCATATCCGGCCACTCAAAGCGCTCGCCGTATTCGAGGTGCAGTTTATGCCTGATGCGTGCGCCGCGCGCGCCCCATTTCCATTCACCCGTGAGTCTGTTTTCAAAAAACCTTAGCGTGCGGTCGTTCCTGCCGCCGTCGTGGCCCTTGTTCCAAAGGCGAAGAACGGTAAGGACTCCTGCCTCGCTTGCCTTGTCGGCAAAGCGGGCAAGCGACTCAAGGTAGGTGAGGTAATCCTCCTCGCTTCCGTCTTCGAAGCTATGTACCGAGAGATTGACCTTGTAGACTCCCGACGAGATAAGCTCATCGCCTCGTCTATCAAGCAGACTACCGTTTGTAGTTACG
>JAZRUP010000080.1:0-4802 GCA_045652645.1 Eubacteriales bacterium
CGGAGATCGGTGACAACTGCACTATCTATCAGGGAGTTACTCTCGGCGGTACGGGCAAGGATATAGGAAAACGACATCCCACGCTCGGTGACAACGTAATGGTCGGCGCGGGCGCAAAGGTCCTCGGTCCCGTTAATATAGGCAATAATTCAAAGATCGCGGCGGGAGCTGTCGTTCTTCGCGATATTCCGGAGAACAGCACGGCTGTAGGTATTCCCGCGAAGGTCGTCAGAAAGGCGGGGCGCAAGGTCGCGGACGATCTTGACCAGATCCATATACCAGACCCCGTATCAAAAGAGCTTAACGCAATGACGCGCAAGATAAACGCGCTTGAAAATAAGATAAAAGAACTCGAAAACAAGGACAACTGATATGAATATTTACAACTCACTTACAAGAAAAAAAGAAGAATTCGTACCGCACGAGCCGGGTAAGGTCAAAATGTATACCTGCGGTCCGACTGTTTATCACTTCGCGCATATAGGTAATCTTCGCTCGTATCTTATGGAGGATATGCTTGAGCGTTATCTCCGCTATTCGGGTTACGACGTAACGCGTGTTATGAATATCACGGACGTCGGACACCTTTCGGGTGACTCGGACGACGGCGAGGATAAGATGCTCAAAGGTGCAAAGAGAGAAAAAAAGAGCGTTCTCCAGATCGCGGAGTATTATACAAACGCGTTCTTTGAGGACTGCAAGAAGCTCAATATAAAGACGCCCGACGTCGTTCAGCCCGCTACGGGATGCATTGACGATTTTATTCACGTTATCGAGTCGCTTCTCGAGAAGGGATACGCGTATATCGCGGGCGGAAACGTCTATTTTGACACGTCAAAGCTTGAAAAATACTACGTTTTCAACGATTTCAACGAGGAAGACCTCGAGGTCGGAGTCAGAGAGGGCGTTGAGGGCGACGAAAACAAGAAAAACAAGGCGGATTTCGTGCTTTGGTTCACAAAGTCCAAATTTGATTCGCAGGAGCTTAAATGGGACAGCCCTTGGGGTATCGGTTACCCGGGATGGCATATCGAGTGCTCGTGCATCAGTATGAAATATCTCGGAGAGTATCTCGATATCCACTGCGGCGGTATTGACAACGCTTTCCCCCATCATACAAATGAGATAGCTCAGAGCGAGGCATATATCGGTCACGAATGGTGCCCGTATTGGTTCCACGTTCATCACCTTAATACCGATTCGGGTAAGATGAGTAAGTCGAAGGGCGAGTTCCTCACAGTTTCTCTCCTTGAGAGCAAGGGATACGATCCCCTCGTTTACCGTTTCTTCTGCGCTCAGTCACATTATCGCAAGTCGCTCGTTTTCTCGTACGAGAACCTTGATAACGCGGTCATAGCGTACAATAAGCTCGTCGCGCGTATCGCCGCGCTCAAGGACGGCGGAGATATTGATGCCGATGCTTTTGATGCGTTAAAGAAGAATTTCACGGACGCGCTTGATAATGACCTTAATACGTCACTTGCGGTAACGGCGATATACGATGTTCTTAAGGCTAATACGACGGACGCCACAAAGCTCGCGCTTATAAAGGATTTCGAAGCGGTTACGGCGTTCGGACTTATCGAGGCGGCAGAAAAGGTCAAAGAGAAAGAAAGCGCCGCGCCCGACGAGGCAGACGCGTGGATAGTTCAGCTTATAGCTGACCGCGCCGCCGCAAAGAAAGCGAAGAACTACGCGGAAGCTGACCGAATCAGAAACGAGCTGGCAGGTAAGGGAATAACTCTTATCGACAGTCCGACAGGAACGACTTATAAAAAGCAATGAAAAAGCTCTTCCGAAAATACAGGGAGATAATCGTTTATATTGCCGTAGGACTTATGACGACTGTCGTTGCGTATGGGGTAAGGCTCCTGATACTTTATCCGTTCGCGGCGATGCTCTCATTTGACCTTAACTCGATGGATGCGGCAATGGTCGCGAAGGTGTCTGCGCTCAGAACTGTCGCGCAAACGGTCGGCTGGATAGCGGGTGTGATATTTGCGTTTATCCCAAACAAAAAATGGGTATTCCGCAACGAGGAGAGCGAGAAAAAGACGGTTTTGAAGCAATTTGGGGCATTCGTTATGTCGAGGCTCGGAACGTATTTCGTTGAGCTTGGACTTGCGGTACTTATGCCGATGCTGCTTATCGCGTGCGGGTACAAGACTTTCCGTTTTATTATTGACGTTGACGCGGATATGATGTCGATGGCGATCTCAATGGTGCTTGTCACGGCGCTCAATTACGTGCTCAGCAAATTGCTCGTTTTCAGAAAGAAAAAAGAGAAAAAACAATAAAAAAAGGCTTCGCCATTCAACCGGGCGAAGCCTTTTTTAAGTTTTTTGAAGATCCTTAAGAAACTTTTTTTCAAAAAAGTTTCTTAAGTGGGGTTTGGGGCGGCGCCCCATCGCGACCCCTTTGCGTCTCGGAAAAAGCAACCTAATTTTTGGGAGTGATAACTCCTAAAAATTGGGGTGGTTTTTCAGCAAAGAAGCTAACGGTTTATGCTGATATTACTGCCATAGTTTATTCGCTGAAAAGACAACCCAAATTTTAGGTACTTTGCACCCAAAATTTGGGTTGTCTTTTCTTTAACGCGAATTATGAAGGGGCTTTGCCCATTTCCCTCACTCAAGAAACTTTTTCCTAAAAAAGTTTCTTAAGGATCTTCAAAAAACTTGAAAAAGATTCGCGCTTAAAGTGGTTATTTTTTGTTTACGGGCTTCTTTTTTTTCTTCTTGACGGAGTATCCGAAGGTGCCGAGCTTGCGCCCAAGCGCGAAATACTCGCCGTGAGCGAACGCCGCAAGACGAGCTTTGTCAAGCCTGAGCTTTCCGTTTTCGTCGATCAGCGCTTCATCAACGCCGACAGATACAATGTCCGAAATAAACATATCGTGGCTTCCGAGCGGTATTATCTCCCTTACCTTGCACTCAATAGAGAGAGGAGACTCCGCAATAGCGGGACACGATACCTTCTCCGAGACTTCCGGCGTAAGTCCGCATTTTTTGAATTTGTCGACCTTTTTGCCCGTATAAATTCCGCAATAGTCGCAGGATTTGACAAGCTCCTCGGTCGTGAGATTGATAACAAATTCGCCGCTTTCCTTTATAAGTCCGTAAGAATGTCTTGACGGACGTACAGAAATATAAGTCACGGGCGGATGTGTCGCAAGTATTCCGCACCACGCGACGGTGATTATATTCGGCTTGTCTATAGTTCCGCAGCTAACCATAGCAGGCGGAATTGGCGCCAACAACGCGCCGCCGTTCCATCTTTCTTTTCCCATATGTCAGTGCTTGATGCCGTTCATCGCGGCGTAAGTGTGGTCAAAGATAAGGCGTGATGAGATAGCCTTTGCGTTATTGACCGTTTCGGTGTTAATGTCAATGAACATAGTGTCAATTTCCAAAAGATAAAATTTATGAGTGATGAAGCCGCGGCAAATATTGCCGCCCCCGTATGTAAACGCTTTAATAATATCAACTCCCATATAAAATTTTTATTATATATATTATAACAGATTATCTTTTCATTTACAACAGTTTTTCTTTGACTTTATCAAAGCTTTCTCGGCGTGTCGACAAGCCCAGCGATATAATCGAGGGAGATGCCGTAATATCGGGCAAGCTCAATGGCGCGGTCAAACGGCAATGCGCGTTTTCCGTTTTCGTATTGAGCGTAATATGATTGACTTGTTTTAAGGATCTTTGCGATATCCTCTTGGCTTTTGTTTCTGTCCTCACGTAGGTCGCGCAGTCTTTGGCTGTAATTCATAATAATCCCCTTTAATTTTACTTTTTTGGAGTAATTGTTTTGTGTATTATGGAGATTATATCAAAACTGAACTAAAAATACCTGATTTTAGTTCGCAAGTGGACTATAATATATTGCGCTGCCACATAATTATCGCCAAACAGGATACAGGAAAGAGAAAACACCCTACGCCTCCGTCGAAAGACGGGGGCGTAGGGCTTTTAAGGTCTTAATATTTCCGTCGGCAAACGAACACCTACATATGCTCCCTCCGTGAGGGAGCTGGCGCCGAAGGCGACTGAAGGAGAGTGCGTCACGAAGGATTACAGCTTTCTTTGATGCTTATAACGCAGGCTCCCCCGCAGGAGAAGGCTATTTTCTTCATATTACCTTTTTATATACTTCGTTTTTCGGTACGCCGCGATCCTTCGCGGCGGCTTTTATAGCGTCATTTTTATTCATTCCGAGGGAAATATAGTGGTTTACGTGCGCAATTTCGTCCATTTCCGACCAAAAAACGGAAGTTGCCGCGTTTTTCGCGCCGTCAACGACGAGAACGTACTCACCTCGCGGCTCGGCTTCGGAATATCTTGCGACCGCACCGTTAAGAGTTGTTCTGAATATCTCCTCGTTGAGTTTCGTCAGCTCACGGCATAGGGAAATACGTCTGTCGCCTCCGAAAATTTCCAGCATATCGGAAAGCGTCGCTTTCAGCTTGTGCGGAGCTTCGTGGTAGATGACTGTACGGGTTTCGGGGGCAAGCTCACGTATGCGCGCGCGCCTTTCACTCGGCTTGGCGGGTAAAAAGCCTTCAAAAATGAATTTTCCCGTGGGGAGACCCGAAAGAACGAGCGCGGAGATAGCTGCGCAGGGCCCGGGAACAAGAGTTACGGGTATGCCTTTTTCGGCGCAGAGCGCGACCATATCCTCACCGGGATCGGAGATACCGGGAGTGCCTGCGTCGGTAATAAGCGCGCAGGATTCGCCCGCAAGGAGACGTTCCGCAAGCTCATCGCCGCGTTCACGTCGGTTGTGGTCGTGATAGG
>JAZRUP010000081.1:0-9149 GCA_045652645.1 Eubacteriales bacterium
TCCGAGAACGACATTCGTGCGCCTCGTATTTTCATTTATCATAACAGAGCTGACCCTCGGGAACTTTTCGATCAGTTCTTTCGTAAATTTCTTCTCATTCGGCAAATCTCTGCCGTTTATAACGGGACAGACCATTATCTCGCCCGTTCCCACGCCCTCGCGCAGGTAAAGATGGCGTATAAGTCCCCTTCCCGTTTCCTCGTTGTAAGCCGATACACTCTCTTGGGTGTAAAAATCGCAGAAAAACCTCAAAATTTCGCCGAAAACGGCAGGCTGGAGCGAACAGGCGTCAGCCGCGACAACTCTGTGCGTTTTTTGCGCGTAAAAGCCTCCGTAAAGTCCGTTTTTTCCATTCGTTATCGGGTATTCAGCCTTATTTCGGTATCCTTTTGTTTTACCCGTCGTGCGAACGTCCTCAATCTTCACGTCGTGAATCCCCGCCTTTTTGAAGGCGTACTCAACAAAGCCTCTCTTGAGAAGAAGCTCCTTTTCGTAATTCAGATAACGGTAAACGCAGCCCCCGCATGACGCCGGCGCGGAGCAATATCCGTCCTCACGGTCGGGTGACTTTTCGACCACCTCGATGACCTTTCCCACGGCAAAAGTTTTATTGACCTTGATTATGCTGACCTTGACCGTATCTCCCGTGACCGCGCCGTTTACGAAAACAGCTCGTCCGTCGGGCGCGTGACCTACTCCGCAACCGAGATTGTTAAGGTCGGTCAGCTTTATTGTTAAAAGATCGCCTTTCGTCATACGTAAATCTCTTTCATAGTTTCAAGGCAGAGGCAAACGGCGCATCCGCAATCAAGGCAGATATTGTTTCCGACGCGCGTTATCTTATCGTAGCTTCTCGCAGCTCTCGCGGTAATTATAATCTTACCGTCAATATAATTTTTATCCATATCAAGAGGCTCAGCAATAAAGCTCTCGGGTTCGAGGTCGTAAAGGTCCTCACCATCGTAATCCGCAATTCCCGCACCGATAATGATATACTCTTTGCCCTTTATTTCGGCTTCTTCAAACATAGAAAGCTCGCCGAGATAATCGAGTATCCCCTCTTTTGCGTCGGCATCCGACGCCATAAACGCGTCGAGCGCGGACTGACCGCCGTCGGCGACCCATGCCCTCATTTCGGTTATATATTCAAGGTCGGGCGTACCTCCGCTTCCAAGCATTTTTTCAAAGCCCGAAAGCATACGAAGCGCGCGCCAATCATTTTTGTCCATTACCGAATAGACGTTCGCCTCCATACTGAGCTCGTTAAGCAACCCGAGGTCGCCCGTGGCGATTCCTCCGACCGCGTATACCGTGTCGGTATCCTTTATTTTCGCCGTATTTTTAAGTTCCTTGTATTTTTCAAGATCTCCGTTAAGCCCCGTGATCACGTATGTCATTTTTTATGTCCTTTCTTTAGTTTAACTAAACTGTGAATTATAAAGCGTGCTGTAAAATCCGCCGAAGCGTAACAGCTCCTCGTGATTTCCCTGCTCTATTACGTTTCCGTCCTTTACGACAAGAATGAGATCCGCATTCTGAATGGTTGAGAGTCTGTGCGCTATAACGAAGCACGTTCTGTTCTCCATCAGAGCCGACATCGCCTCACCTATCTTGATCTCCGTTCTCGAGTCAACATTCGATGTTGCCTCGTCAAGTATCAGCATCGGAGATTTCGGGAGCATCGCCCGCGCTATCGTTATAAGCTGCTTCTGTCCCTTCGATATATTGACTCCGTCATCCGACAGCACCGTATCGTACCCGTCGGGCAGATGCTCTATAAACGAATGTATCTTCGCTGCTTTCGCGGCTGCGACTACCTCCTCCATCGTGGCATCCTCGCGCCCGTAGGTTATATTTTCAAAGATGGTTCCGTAAAAGAGCCACGTATCCTGAAGCACCATCGTATACGACTTGCGTAAGCTCTCGCGCGTGACATCTCGTATTTCCTCTCCGTCAACGCGTATCTCGCCCGAATCAACATCGTAAAAGCGCATCAAAAGATTGATTATCGTTGTCTTTCCCGCGCCCGTAGGTCCTACTATCGCGACCGTTTGCCCAGGTTTTGCCGAAAGGCTTAAATCGTGAATTATAGTCTTATTCGGATTATACCCAAATTTTACGTTTTTAAGCTCAACCTCACCCGAAACATCCGATAAAACGATTGCGTTTTCGGCGTCGGCAGGCTCTGACGGCTCGTCAATAATTCTGAAAACTCGCTCCGCCGCCGAGAAGCAAGACTGAAATTCGTTTAGAATATTCGCAAACTCGTTTATGGGTCCCGCGAATTTTCTCGAATACATAACGAATTTAGAAACGCCTCCAATCGTTATATAGAACGAGAACCACGCCGCACCCTCAACGAAAACACCGGTGCTTGAGTAAAGAAACAGTATTCCTCCTAATATCATTATGAGCGATATTGAAAGATTGTTTATAAAGTTAACAAACGGACCGAGCATAGCACCGTAATATTCGGCGTCATAATACGCATCGACCGCCTCTTTGTTTCGCTTGTCAAAGCGACCCGTTATAGTTGCCTCGCGTCTGTACGCACGTATGGTTTTAGCTCCCGAGAGCATCTCCTCCGCGTATCCGTTAAGCTCGCCGAGCTTTTGCGAACGCTTACGGAAAAGGGGACGTATCTTTTTGCTCTTGTATCTCGTGAAAATCACCGTTATCGGAACGGTAATGAAAAACACGAGTATCAAGGGTTTGGATATGCGATACATAAAATAGAGCGAACCGACAACGGTATATATACTCGTAAGTATCTGTATCAGGTCGTGCGAGAGCGTTGAGTTGACCGTATCTATATCGTATGAAATACGGCTTATTATATCGCCCGTCGCGTGGGTATCGAAATAGTTTACGGGAAGTGACGTCAAATGCTCGAACAGCTGACGTCTCATAGAATAGATTATCTTCTGGCTGAGAGTTACCATTACAACTGTCAAAACGTACGAAAGCGCTGCCGCCGCAACGTAGCATCCGAGCATACGGTAGAAATTATACATAACGACGTCAATCTTTACGCCGCCCTTGGCGGCTATCGCGTCAACGGCGTCACCGAGATAATCGGGTCCCATCAGCGCGAGCTGATTTGAAAGAAGAGTTAAAATAAGAGCGATTATAACGATGGGCCAATGCTTCATAATATAACCGAGAAGCCGCCAGATAACGTGTCTTCTCGTCTTTTTGTCAAGCTTCGGAGAATTATCCGAAACGCTTCTGCCCATACCCTTGTTTCCACCGGGATTATTCAACAAAAGCACCTCCCATCTGCGAATCGCTTATCTCTCGGTACACCACGCACTCACGAATGAGCTTTTCGTGATCTCCGATCCCTATTATCTCGCCCTCCTCAAGGACGATGATAAGATCGGAATTCATAACCGAGCTGACTCTCTGCGCGACAATGACCTTGGTCGTGTCCTTCATATCCTCAGCTATCGCTCGGCGCAGATTTGCGTCAGTTTTATAGTCGAGAGCCGACGAGCTGTCGTCAAGTATCAAAATGTCGGGATCTCCCGCGACAGCGCGGGAAATAAGTATTCTCTGCTTCTGTCCGCCCGAAACGTTCGTTCCCTTCTGCGACAGAATATGGTCGTATCCGTCCTCAAAATTGCTTATAAATTCGTGCGCCTGCGCGGTCTTTGCCGCCTTTATCACGTCCTCATGTGAAATATCACGCCCGAATTTTATGTTTTCTTCGATGGTTTCTGCGTAAAGAAAATCGTTCTGAAGCGCAACACCGAACATCGTGTGAAGCTCGTCCTCAGGTATAGTCCTTATGTCGCGTCCTCCTATTCTGACGGATCCCGAATCAACATCGTAAAAGCGCATAAGCAGACTTACGATCGTCGTTTTTCCCGAACCCGTCGAGCCGATTATGCCGAGCGTTCCGCCCTTTATCAAGGAAAAGCTTATATTCTGAAGATCGTTCTTTTTGCCGTTATAAGAAAAGCATACGTTATCGAAAACTATGTATCCCTCCTCATATACAGGCGGAAACTCATCAAAAGAGCGAAGCTCAAGATCCTTTTCGGCATTAACGACCTCCTCGATCCTATGCGCCGAAGCGGAGCTTTTCGTAACCATTACAAAAATTCTCGTTATAGACATCATAGCCATCGAGATCATCGTAAAATACTGTGTAAACGCGACGATAACTCCCGGCTCGGTCTTGTTTTTCATAACGAGATGCGCTCCGAGAAGTATGACAAAGGTTATTCCGAGATTAAGTATCAAATTCATTACGGGATTGACGACACCCATAGTAAGGCTTGCTTTTTTCTCGTTTTTAACGAGATTTCGGTTAACAGCATCGTAGCGTCTATGCTCTCTTTCACTTTTTGAGAGCGCCTTTATGACCCTTATTCCCTGCGTGTCCTCGCGCACCACGCGTATCATTCCGTCAACGGAGCTTTGCACCTTCTTGTAAAGAGGAATACCCTTTTTCGAAACGAAATAAACCGAAACAAAGATAATGGGAAGCATTGAAAGCATAACGAGCGAGAGCAACGGGTCCATTATAACAGTAACTATTATTCCGCCAACGAGCAGAATCGGCGCTCTGACTCCGAGCCTTTGCATCATTCCTATAAAATGGTGAAGATTATATGTATCCGTTGTTATTCTCGATTCAAGAGAAGGGATAGTAAAATTGTCCGTCTGTCTGCCAGACAGCGTCATAGTGCGCTCAAAAAGGTCGTGGCGCATCTCTTCCGACGCATCGTGCGCTACCTTCGCCGCCATACGGTTAGCCTTGATGTTGCAAAGCAGAGCCACAAGAGCGCAAAGAACCATAACACCGCCCCAGACAACAATAAGCCACACGCTCTTAGATTTAGGTACTACGTTATCAAGAATATGGCTCAAAATATACGGCAGAGCAAGCTCGATCAGCGTTCCGAATATCTTAATCGAAAGACCAATGCCCATAACGCCGAAATGCTTTTTTAAATATCCGAATATAAATTTCATTCGTCGATTCCCTTTCCGTCAGCAAATTCGCGCGATCTTTTAGCAAGCCGTTCGAGCATCTCCGAAAGCTGGTCAAGCTCATCCTCGGAAAATCCTTCGGTAATATATTCGTTCCATTCACGTCCTGTTTCTTTTACAAACGGCAATATCTCAAAAGCCTTTTCCGTCGGATAGACCATCAACACGCGTTTGTCATCCTCACTCTGACGCCTTTTAACGTAGCCATGCTCCTCAAGATATACGAGCTGTCGCGTTACGTTGCTTCGGTTTATACAGATATGACGTGCAAGCTTGTCCTGCGAGATTCCGGGATTTTTACATATGGCCAATATATACGGCACGTGACACGCTCCAAGATCAATATCCTTGAACTTCTTTTCTCTGTATATCCCCGCACATCTGCTTATAACATTTATTCTTCTCATAAGACTTGGCATGTGAAACCTCTTCAACTGTTTATTGTTGCGATTGCAACAATTATATTATAACATATTATACATTAATGTCAATATTATTCGAGAAAATAATTACTACATTATGTTATTAAAAGGTTTGTGCTTGACAAAATACTTCGTTTATGTTATTATTATAAAAGCGGTATTGTAACTAATACGCAAAATACATAAAGCAACCGTAAAACATTTCCAAAAATTATTCAAACTGATAGAGATCCATAATAAAAACAAAAAAGGATACCAAAAATATGAAAATAATGACAACGGAAGAAACAAAACGCGTTGAGCTTGATATTTTGAGCGAAATTGCCGATTTTTGTGACAGTCACGGACTCAGATATTATCTCGCTTACGGCACTCTGATCGGCGCCGTGCGTCACAAGGGATTTATCCCTTGGGATGACGATATAGATATTCAGATGCCCCGCGATGACTACAACAAAATGATAGAAATATTCAACACCGAAAAAGAAGGAACGCATCTGAAGCTCATAAGCCCATACGATCCGGATTCGTTTCACTCGTTCGTAAAAATAATTGATACAAGGACCGTTAAAACGGAATCGGGATTCAAATACAAGGGAACCGAGCCTCTCGGGATCGACGTAGACGTATTTCCTCTCGACGGTCAGCCCGATGATGACGAGGTCTATTCAAAATGGTATAACAGAAAGCAGAAAATATACAAAATGATGCAATTTGTTTTGATGGACCCCAACATAAGCTGGAAGCATAAAATAGTATGCACTTGCTTGCAGCTTGTAAGATCGAAAGCTTATTATCAGAAAAAAGCGGACAAGCTTCAAAAGCCTTATAATTTTAATGAAAGCAAATTTGTCGGCTGCACGGCAAGTCTCTTTAATTCAAAGAAAAACCGCCACGCAAAGGAGCTTTACGCCGAATCGGTATCGATTGATTTTGAAGATAGAAAATTCAGAGCCCCCATCGGATATCACGAAATACTCACGTCAATATATGGCGATTATATGAAGCTCCCTCCCGAAGACCAACGAGTTACACATCACTCCAATTCAACTTTCTATAAGGACGGAACCGAAGAATGAAAAAATATAAAGTAGGCTACACAGTAGGCGTGTTCGATCTTTTTCACGTAGGTCATCTTAATCTGCTTGAACGCTGCAAAGAAATGTGCGATATTCTGATAGTCGGAATATGTGATGACGATTACGTCAGAAATATCAAGCACAAAGAACCCGCAATAAATGAAAATGACAGAGTAAGAATAATAAACGCTCTTAAATGTGTTGACCGAGCGGAGCTTGTTGACTTTAAGATCACAGACGATAAAATGCTCGCGCTTGAAAGATTTAAATTTGACGTTCTCTTTTCCGGTGATGATTGGAAAGGCTCTGAGCGTTACCTTAAAACCGAAGCGCAATTTGCGCCTCTCGGAGTTTCTATAGAATACCTGCCTTATACAAAAGGCGTTTCCACAACGGATATAAAGAAAAAATTAAACAATAGCGAGGAAACAAAACAATGAGTTTGTTCAAGGATAAAACACTTTTAATAACAGGAGGAACCGGATCTTTCGGAAACGCGGTACTTAACCGTTTCCTTAAGACTGACATTGGAGAGATCAGAATCTTCTCCCGTGACGAAAAAAAACAGGACGATATGCGCCACGATTTCCAGGCTAAAATGCCCGAGGTATCGGATAAAATAAAATTCTATATCGGAGATGTTCGCGATATCGACAGCATAAGACCCGCAATGCGCGACGTTGATTACGTTTTCCACGCAGCCGCTCTCAAGCAGGTTCCCTCCTGCGAGTTCTTCCCGCTTGAGGCTGTCAAGACAAATGTTCTCGGAACGGAAAACGTACTGACCGCTGCAATCGAGGCGGGTGTCAGAACGGCTATCTGTCTCTCCACAGACAAAGCCGCATACCCCGTAAACGCTATGGGTATCTCCAAGGCTATGATGGAAAAGGTTATAGTCGCAAAATCAAGAACAGTAAAATCTTCAAAAACAAAGATCTGCTGTACCCGTTACGGAAATGTTATGTGCAGCCGCGGCTCGGTCATTCCGCTTTGGATCGATCAGATCAAGAACGGTAAGCCCATAACCGTTACCGACCCCTCTATGACGAGATTTATTATGTCACTTGAGGAAGCTGTCGACCTCGTTCTCTTCGCGTTTGAGTCAGGACAGAGCGGAGACATTCTCGTTCAGAAAGCGCCCGCCTGCACCATCGGTACTCAGGCAGAGGCCATTTGCGAGCTTTTCGGCGGCAAAAAAGAGGACATCAAAGTCATCGGTATACGTCACGGAGAGAAAATGTTTGAAACACTTCTCACCAATGAGGAATGCGCCAATGCTATCGATATGGGTGATTTTTACCGTGTTCCCTGCGACAAGCGTGGGCTCAACTACGATAAATATTTCAAAGACGGCGACACTAAGCGCAATCCACTCACCGAGTTCAACTCACATAACACAGACCTTCTCGATGTTGAGGGCGTTAAGGAAAAGCTCCTGACTCTGGAGTACATCAAAAACGAGCTTGACGAGATGGGCATAAAGTATTAAAAATGAAAATACTCGTTACCGGCGCTAAGGGCTTTGTGGGAAAAAATCTTGTCGAAGCTCTGCGCTGTATCAAAGACGGCAAGGACAGAACAAGACCCGAACTGAAGATCGACGAGATATACGCTTTTGATGTTGACAGCGAAACATCTGCGCTTGATGCCTTTTGTCGCGACTGTGATTTCGTGTTCAATCTCGCAGGAGTAAACCGTCCTAAAGACACGAGCGAATTTATGACGGGAAATTTCGGGTTTGCAAATACTTTGCTCGAAACACTGAAAAGTCACGGAAATACCTGCCCCGTTATGCTTTCAAGCTCGATCCAGGCAACACTTATCGGACGCTACGGTGAGAGTGATTACGGTAAGTCAAAGCTTGCCGGCGAGGAGCTTTTCTTCGATCATTCAAAAGAAACAGGAGCAAAAGTGCTTGTTTACCGTTTCCCGAATCTTTTTGGAAAATGGTGCAGACCCAATTACAATTCTGCGGTGGCGACCTTCTGCAACAATATTGCAAACGACCTTCCCATAACAGTTAATGACCGGTCAACAATGCTCGAGCTTCTGTATATAGACGATCTCGTTTGCGAAATGCTCGACGCGCTGGAAGGTAAGGAGCACCGTTGCAAGTTTGACGGTATAGACACGGTTTTGACGGAAGGCGGCAGATATTGCGCCGCCCCCATTACGCATAAGGTAACGCTCGGAGAGATAGTAGATCTTCTTGAAAGCTTTAAAGCTCAGCCACAGTCTCTCGTTATGCCCGAGATACCTTACGGTAGCTTTGCCAAAAAGCTTTACTCAACCTATCTTTCATATTTGCCGAAAGAAAAAGTTTCTTTTCCGCTTAAAATGAACGTTGATGTGAGAGGAAGCTTCACGGAGCTGCTCAAAACCCAAAATTGCGGTCAGTTTTCCGTAAACATTTCAAAGCCCGGAATTACAAAGGGGCAGCATTGGCATAACACCAAGTGGGAATTCTTTATCGTCGTTTCGGGTCACGGACTCATTGAGGAACGCAAGATAGGCTCGGACGAGGTGCTTCGCTTTGAGGTCTCGGGCGAAAAGATAGAAGCGATACACATGCTACCGGGATATACTCACAATATAATAAATCTCTCGGACACAGAGGATCTCGTTACACTTATGTGGGCAAACGAGC
>JAZRUP010000082.1:0-3836 GCA_045652645.1 Eubacteriales bacterium
GATTAAGCGATACATAATAATTTTGATCTGCCTGATTACAGTTCTTTCCATCGGAGGCGTTTATGCTACATGGAAATATTCCGAATCGAGTCCTACCCCCAAGGAGCATAATATCGGACTTTCACTTTCTGTTTTTGAATATACTCCGGAAGAAATTTTGCCCGGTGGCAGTGAAAATACGGGAGAAGCACAGCTTGGACAGAATCACTTTGCTGTCGTTGATTTGATAGTTAGCAGCGCGGGTAACGGATACAGTCTGAATAGTTCAAACTCGCTTTTGCATAGCTTGCTTGAGGACAAGCCTGCGGTTTATTCAAACCAAAAGACGACCGGCGGTAATCTTAAATTTATTTTGGACCCTCAGAACAATACGCATAATCTGTATTATTGCCTTGAAAAGGTAACCGATACGCTTTATTATGCTTATACCTTCAATATAGATGATCTGTCAACAGCGGGCGGAACTGATTTGGAGATCCCCGTTTACAGAACGTCTATTGAAAAAACGGATAATTGGAAAGCGACGGTAAGCCACATTGGATATGCTAAAACGGTAAGGTTGAGCGATATCGGTGTCTCATCGGCATCGCATACGCTTGATTATTCTGTGTATTATAATTCTTGGCACTTATAAAATTAAACAGCGGAGTGAATTTCACCCCGCTGTTTCTTGTTTTTTTAGTCTTTAGGCTCGTACGTCGGTACTACCTGCTTTACAGCCTCTCGTATATCGAGGTCGTTGTCGAGCGCGTTCTGAAGAATGGAGAGTCCCAGTTCAAGCTGATTTTCGTCGATATTGATGGGCTTTCCTATGAAAATACGCTTATTTGACGTGTTTTTAAGCCCTTCCTCTGCCATAAGAAGCTCCTCATAAAGCTTCTCGCCGGGGCGAAGTCCTATAAATTTAATGTCGATGTCCTTATAAGGCTCGTATCCCGAAAGTCTTATAAGATTTTCGGCAAGCTCAACGATCTTCATAGGCTTACCCATATTGAGAACGAAGATCTCGCCGCCCTTGCCGAACGCGCCCGCCTGGAGGACGAGAGATACCGCTTCTGGGATGGTCATAAAGTATCTGACGATTCGTTTGTCCGTAACCGTTACGGGACCGCCTTCCGAGATCTGCTTTTCGAATATCGGAATAACGCTTCCGTTGCTTCCGAGCACGTTTCCGAAACGAACCGTAATAAACTCTGTGCTTGATTTTTTGTTATAAGTTTGAACTATCATTTCACAGATACGCTTACTCGCTCCCATGATATTTGTGGGATTGACGGCCTTGTCGGTTGATATCATAACAAAGCGTTTTACTCCGTACTTGTCCGCCGTTCTGACGAGATTCAGCGTTCCGAATACATTATTTTTAATAGCCTCCTTCGGGCTGTCCTCCATAAGGGGAACGTGCTTATGCGCAGCCGCATGATAAACTATTTGAGGCTTATACTGCTTGAACAGCTCATCAAGTCGCTCAGCATCACGTATAGTTCCGATAAGAGCGGTCACATTGAGCTCGGGATAAGTTGATTTTAATTCATTCAAGATATTATACGCATTGTTTTCGTATACATCGAAAATAATAAGCTGTTTAGGGGCGTGGTGCGCTACCTGACGGCAAAGCTCGGAACCGATAGAGCCACCGCCGCCTGTTATGAGAACGACCTTGTTTTTGACATATTCTGCGATACTGTCTATATCAACGTGGATAGGATCACGTCCGAGAAGGTCCTCTACGTTTACCTTTCGCACGTGCTCCATACTTACTCGCTTATTGTCAAGCATTTGGCTTATCGAGGGAAGAGTTCGTACGTCGCATCCCGTTTTACTGCATATCTCAAGTATCTGAGCTCTGTCTGTAGGACTGCTGTTGGGAATCGCGAAGATTATTTGATTGATCTCGTATTTTTTTGCGTTTTCGATGATAGTGTCGCGGTTTCCGACAACTCTGACACCGTAGACATTCATTCCGAGCTTGTCGGGATTGTCGTCAATGATACAAACCGCGCGGCAATCTGTAAACGCGCTGTTTGATTGAAGGTCGTGAAGCAGCATATTTCCTGCGTTTCCTCCGCCTATGACCATTATTCTTGTGAAGTGATGGGGCGGATGAAGCTTCATCATCTGATTGAACTTTTTGCCTGACGCGATAATTTTAAACAGTAGCCTGATTCCGAGTATCATAACGAGCGCAAGAGCAGCCCCGAAGAAATATATCGTGAGCGGTAGACGCTGAAGAGATGTGTCGGGATCAATTACTTTTACCATTTCGATCGACGCTATGTGGAATCCCATAAACAACATAAAGGCGATTATAGTTGCCATAGAGATCATAAAAGCATCGTGTACTCTTGCGAATCTCCATAATACTTTGTAAACACCAAAAATTTCATATATTAAAATAAGGCAAATACAAAGGATAGGAATGGAAATAAGGTAAGACGCAAGATAGTCATTTGCCAACGATGAGAAATCGTTGAAAAGCTCGTAAACAAAACGTACGCACATCGCAATAAAAATAGACAGATTGGCAATGAAGAGATCTGCGAGTGCTGTTAACAGTGTTCTTTTGTGTTTCAAAAAATTGCCCTCCGAGTAATTTTGTTAAGAATCTGAGCGCGTAATTTGACATCATACTAAACTATTATATCATATAATATTGATTTTTGCAATAGCTAAAAAAAAATTGGTTGTAACGATAAAATTTAGTCGAAAAATACAAAAAAAAGCGAATAAGTAAAAATATTTGAGTACATTTTGTTAAGAGTGACGAAAAAAGAACAAAGCTATTGCTTTATTTAATATCTTGTGTTATAATATAATAAATATATGTATACGTGTGTCGCTTTGTCGGCAACGCAAAAAAATAACCGAGGAAGTCTTTGGTTTATAAAGGTCGAGGGTTAAATATTTATGAATATAGAAAACAGCAGATCGTTTGATGCGTCCGATCTGCACTGCAAAAACAAACGCTTGAACAGTTTAAGACAGTTCTTTATAAGCCGCAAGTTTATGATTCTTACGGCGTTGATCGGCGCTATGTTTATCTTCTTTCAAGCCGAGGTTTTAGGGGCTGTGTTCTTTGTTCTTCTTATGTCGTTGCTCCTTGTCGTATGCGACGATATACTGACGACTACGTTACCGTTTTTGTTGCTGTGCGTTTCAGTGCTTCAATGCTACAATTCTTTTAACACTTTTATAAAGTTTGTGTTTCTTGCGCCGATCCCGGTTGGAGCGCTTATCTTCCATTTTGTTTTTTACCGCAGAAAATTTGTAACGGGCAGATCCTTATGGGGAATACTTGCGGTAGCGGTAGCTGTTACGTTGGGTGGAATTGGAAGTATTGCCGCGCGTGATTATTTTTCGGGAAGCTCACTTTATTATGTTGCGGCCCTCGGCTTTGGTATGGCGGGTGCTTATATGCTTATAAAATCCCAGATAAGAGTGGATCGCGATTACGACATAAGAGAAAAGTTCATTGATATAATGTACATTATGGGGCTTTTTGCCTGCTTTCAGATGCTTGAGATATATTTGGAGAGAATTTCCCCTTGTTTCATTACTTTGAAAGGGATAAAGGTCAATACCGAATGTGTGTCTATTGCTAAAATACTTAGATTTGCGTTTCTTATGGAGCATGACGGTATTATTGCGTATTATCTTCAGCCCGGAAACAACGTAAGTACGTTTATAATGATGGCGCTTCCTTTCCCTATGTATAGGGCGCTCTGCGGTGGCAAGGGAAAAAACAAGCTTCATTTGCTTTCCATTCTTCTTATGGCTCTTTGCGTTTTTATTTCAAAGTCAAGAGGCGGTTGGTTGATGGGAACTCTCGCTTTGGT
>JAZRUP010000083.1:0-4802 GCA_045652645.1 Eubacteriales bacterium
TTTTTAATTTATTTTTGTAAGATCAAGTGATTTTCCAAAATCGGTGAATTCAATTTCAATAGTCTTTTCATATTCTGAAATGTGTTCGTTCATTTTCAGGAAAAGATATTCATAAGCCAAATCATAGCAATTTAAATATACATACTCTTCATCTGGCGGAAGCCTTTTAATTACGTACCATCCCGAATCTAAATTAAGAAGAATGAGCTCATTTTCTCCAACCGATACTATTGCGTTAAAGAAATCGTGGTCAAGCTCACCTTCAAAATGATAAAGTTCTTCGTAATTGAAGCCGTTCTTGTTTGCGAGCTCTTTGAGTGATTTTCCGCTTTTAGCGTCAGTCAAGAGTTCGTTAGCTATTTCTTCGGCGTTAGGTGTTTCATTAGGAATGAAAAAATCCTCCGAATGAACAAAAATATCACCGCCAAGCAACATCAAATAAGCCTCAAAAAAATCTTCTTCGCTATAATAAAGTTTATTGTTAATGTTTACAGACTCTATATCAAAATCAACATATTCGTCAAAAACACCTTGATCGTTTATTAAAAAGAAAAGCTCGTTGATCGCATATGAGATGGCAATATTGAGTCTTACAACGCGATCGGTGAGATAATTTTCTTCAAGATATGTTTTGTATTCTTTTCTGCTGCCGCATTCATCTATTAGTTGCTGAATTTCGGTCTGTACAGCTTGTTGAATGGTTTCGTTGTTTATTGTATATCCGTTATCCTTAAGAAGGAGTTGTATAGCATAATTATAAACCAATCCTTCATAAACTCTTTTTTCGAGTTCGGCGCGGTATTTTTCGGCATCATCAGTTTTGTTCCAATCAATGCCGTATTCTTGCGCCATCAGCTTTTTTGAATTCAATGCGGAGCATCTTACCTCGTCATAATAAAGTTGAAAGCCTTTTATATTTCCAACCACCCTCATATCTTCATCTGTTGGAGTAATGGGGTCATATTTTCCGCAAGAGGATAAAAAGGCAAACGCAATGATAAAAGAAATAAATGATAATATACGTCGTTTCATTTTATTTTTGTAAGATCTAAGGTCTTTCCATAGTCATTAAATTTAAAATTAAGCGTCGCTTCGGCTTCATCTATGAGCTTGTTTATGTACGACATATGATATTGGGTTTTGAGCGTGTCAAGGTTATGAATTATATAATCATCGTCAAGCGCGAGGCGGCGAATGATATAATATCCATCTTGACATTTTACAACTCGTCCGGTTTCTCCGATTTTTAGTGCCATAGCCGCTTTTTCGTATTCATCCTCAAATTCTCCGTAAGAAAAATAATATCCGTTTTGGGATATTGTCATATCTTTGTTATATGAGCTTCCAACAAGTATGTTCATTTTTTCGTCTTCGGTAGAGGCTTCGGATATTCTATTAAAGAACTTGAAGACAGGTGTGTCTTTGGATGTTGCTTCCGTAATTCCAAGTTTTTCTTTAAGCTCTTCTTTTTTGGAATCAAATTTGAAATTGGTCTGAAGTATCCAATCTACAAGTTCAGCCTTATTGGTTGCTTCCTCAAAATCGGTTTCTGAGTCAAAGGGTATATAAACATGTACTGTTCGTACGAAATTTTCATTTATGTAATTTTTAACTGTATCATCGTCAGAACTCAAAGTTCCGTTTTGTATCAATTTTTGTTTTAAAAGTTCGATGCAAGCATCTATAGTTAAAACATATCGGTAGTAGTTGTCTGTAAGATGGTTTTCCTCGAGAAATTTTTTGTATGCTTCGTTGATCTCTTTTCTTGAAGGGGAATAATTGGAGTCTCCGTTTTGAATAGAAAGGTTTTGAGCAAGTTCCGAGGCTTGTTCGGAAAGCTTAAGCTCCAGATATTTTTTGACTTCTTTATCATCGGGGGAGATACCGTTGTCGGCGGCGACCTTAAGCACTGCGCTGTTTACAATAATAGCAAACATTACATATTCTTCGAGCTGTTCGCGGTATTTTTCGGCCTTTTCCGCATTTTCCCAAATATCATCGCCGTAGGTCCACTCCATACGGTCTCTAAATCCAAGAGTGAGACAACGAAGTTCCTCGTAAAGGATATCGTTGTTTCCGACAGTTCCAACAACGGAAAGCTCCTGCTTTGTTGATTTTATTTTATCAAGAGGATCTTTTGAGCAGCCGATAAATGCCGTAAGTACAAAAATCAAAGAGAGGAAAAGTGCCAATACTTTTTTCATTATAAATACACCTCAAACAAATTATAATAACTTATTTTATATTATAATGCAATATTGTGACTTGCTTGTGAATGATAGTATATTTTTTAAAAATTTTTTGCGGATTTTGTTTTTTCTCTTTTCAAATTGACAAAAATATGATATAATGTAAAATAGAGAAATTTGTGTGAAAGGATGTATGGTTATGGAAGGAAAATACAGTATTCCATTAAAAAAGCTGGTTGATGAATTTGGGCTTTCAGAAATATATTTACCTGCACCCGCGGAAACTATAATGATAACAAGTAATGAGGTTGACCGTCCGGGACTCGCGCTTGCCGGATTTTTTGATATTTTTGAGCCGGATCGTATTCATATTATTGGAAAAGCCGAACATAAATATTTGAATAATCAATCTCCTCAAGAAAGGCGTCAAAAAATTGTTGAATTTATTTCTAAACGTCCTTCTGCCGTAATCGTAACATCAGGACTTTCCGTGTTTGACGATCTTATAGAGGAAACAAAACGTTACGGAGTTCCTCTTTTCTCATCTAAAGACAAAACAACAACTCTTATAGCGGCTATGATTGCGTCGCTTAACGTGTACCTTGCGCCACGTATAACTCGTCACGGCGTTCTTGTTGAGGTTTACGGCGAAGGTCTTTTGCTTCTCGGCAACAGCGGAGTTGGTAAGAGCGAAACCGCAATCGAACTTGTAAAAAGGGGACATCGACTGATAGCTGACGATGCGGTTGAAATTAAGCGTGTTTCTGCCAAATCGCTTGTCGGAACGGCACCCGAGATCATCAGGCACTACGTTGAGCTTCGCGGAATCGGAATCGTTGATATACGAAGAATATTCGGTATGGGAGCTGTAAAGGAAACCGAGAAAATAGACCTTGTTATAAAGCTTGAGCCATGGGTTCAGGGAAAAATGTACGACAGACTTGGTCTTGAGAATGAAACTATTGATATTTTGGGAATAGACGTTCCCGCGATTACAATTCCCGTTAAGCCCGGACGAAACCTTGCAATTATCCTTGAGATTGCGGCTATGAATAACAGACAGAAAAAAATGGGTTACAATACGGCAGAAGAATTCAACAAAAAGCTTATGGGACAAATGGGTCTCGAATAAAAAATTACATACAGAGGTTTGCATTAATGAGAAAAACAAAAATAGTTTGTACGCTTGGTCCTGCTTCAAGTTCAGAGAAAGTACTTGAAAAAATGCTCAAGGCGGGAATGAATATAGCGCGTTTTAATTTCTCTCACGGAACGCACGAAGGGCACAAGGAAATGATCGATACCTTCAGAAATGTTCGTGACAGACTTGGGTTTTCCGCCGCAATAATGCTTGATACAAGAGGACCTGAAGTTAGAGTCAAAGAGGTTAAAGACGGAGCCGTTACGTTGACTCGCGGACAGGAAATAATTATAACAAATCGTGATGTTATAGGAAACGAAAAAGAGTTGCCTATGAATTTTCCTTCGTTTCCGAAACATGATTTTATAAAAGGTCAAAAAATACTTATCGATGACGGAAATATTGAGCTTAAGGTAATAAGCCATAACGATACAGATGTCGTTTGTGAGGTAATTGACGGGGGAATCGTAAAGACACATAAGAGTATTAATGTTCCCAACTTTCATCTCAATATGCCGTTTCTTTCTGAGATCGATAAATCTGACGTGCTTTTTGGAATTGAAAATGATGTTGATTTTGTAGCGGCATCTTTTGTAAGATGCGCGGATGACGTTATTTCTCTCCGTAAGTTTATGGATTATCACGGTGGGCACAATATAAAGATCATAGCAAAAATAGAAAACAGCGAAGGTGTCAGAAATTTTGACGCTATACTTGCGGCATCCGATGGTATTATGGTGGCGAGAGGTGATATGGGCGTTGAGATCGATTTTGAAAAGCTTCCTGGTATCCAAAAGAAATTTATCAGAAAATGCTATCGCGCGGGTAAGATGGTTATAACCGCTACTCAGATGCTTGAATCAATGCAGCATCATTATATGCCGACTCGTGCGGAGATCACGGACGTCGCAAACGCTGTGTTTGACGGTACGTCTGCGGTTATGCTTTCCGGTGAGACTACCGTCGGAGAACATCCTGTCAGGGTAGTTGAAGTAATGTCTCACATAGTAAAACAAGCCGAAAATGATGCTATTGAGCTTGGCTCTTATGGAAATCTCAGCTATGAAGAGGATCACGAAAATATAACAAACGCTATCTGTGACGCCGCTTGCACAACGGCTCATGATATGATGGCAAAAGCTATCATTACGGTTACTGAGTCTGGACACACGGCAAGACTTTGCTCAAAGTTCCGTCCCGCCGTTCCGATCGTTGCGGCAACTCCTAATCTAAAGACGTTCCATCAGTTATCTCTTTCATGGGGCGTTTATCCTGTCCTTGCGCTTTATCAAAGCGATTCGGACAAGCTTCTTCGCCATGCGGTCGATTGCGCGAGAATGATAGATGTTGTAAAAACAGGCGACCGTGTTGTTATAACCGGCGGTGAGACTGTAAAATCAACGGGCAACACCAATTTACTTAAGGTTGAAATAGTTTAATAAAATATCCGCATCAGCTAAGCTGAAAGTCGG
>JAZRUP010000084.1:0-8861 GCA_045652645.1 Eubacteriales bacterium
GCTCGAACCCGCCACCTCGACCTTGGCAAGGTCGCGCTCTACCAAATGAGCTAAATCCGCAAAATGGCGACCCGAAGGGGACTCGAACCCCTGACCTCTAGCGTGACAGGCTAGCGTTCTAACCAACTGAACTACCGGGCCGTGGTGTATGGTGGGAACAATAGGGCTCGAACCTATGACCCCATGCTTGTAAGGCATGTGCTCTCCCAGCTGAGCTATGCTCCCAAACAGTTTTTGTCGTCCTTTTGTCGGCGACGTGTTGTATTATATCACAACTCTTTCTGTTTGTCAACACCTTTTTAGAAATTTTTTTGATTTTTTTGGGATTTTTTTGCGACAGCGTAAATTCGCTCGGTTTTATCGGTAATTACGCTCATATCGTGACCTCCAAAGAAGCCTAAAACCTCAAATCCGGACTTCTCAAGCGCGGTGCTCAGCGCATCTGTCGAATAACAACGCTCGCTTTGCTCCTCGTCATATCTTTCGTAGCGCCCGTCGGCTCTTTCATTGAATACGGAGAGATAAAAATTGCAGATGCCGTTTTCCTTATTGTATTCGTTCTGCCAACCGCAATAAATTCCGTCGTCCTCTAATATATATGCGTTATCCGCGAAAACGTTCTCGAATTTATACGGTGAATTTACGTCGAACAGAAAAAGTCCGCCGTCGTCAAGATAATTATGCACCGTTTTGAAGCACTTTATGACATCATCGTCAGAAAGCAAATAGTTTACGGCGTCAAGACAGCAAACGACGGCTCCGACCGTTCCGTAAAGCTCAAAGCTCCTCATATCCTGCATGAGCCAAAGGATATTCTCCTCCTCCTGCTTGGCTCGCGCGCGCATCAGCATATCGGCGCTTATGTCAGCTCCTATCATATCGTATCCGCGACGCGCCAGCTCAAACGTCATTCTTCCCGTACCGCACGCGAGGTCGAGTACAAGTTCAGGACGCTTGTCGAGAAACCTATCGAAAACGGCTTCAATGCCGTCTGCCCACGCGGAATAATCTACGTCGGCGTTAAGAATATCGTAAACTCCGGCTATTGCCTCGTATTCCTTCATTTCTTGCGCTTTTCCTCTCGCTCAACGGCTTCCATTGCCTTGAGGTATCCATCGCTTCCGTATTTAAGACAGCGGTTAACGCGGCTTATAGTTGCCGTGGAGAGCCCCGTTTTTGAGGCTATTTCGGAATAAACGTAATCGTCACGCAAAAGTCTTGCCGCTAGTATTCTCTTTGACATTTCTTGAATTTCGGAGATAGTGCAGAGGTCTTCAAAGAAAGCGTAGCAATCCTCCAACGTATTTAGCGTAAGTATCGCTTTAAACAGATAATCGGTCTTTTCGTCCTTGAATTTGCTTTGCATATTGATTTTTCCTTCCTAGATAATCTTTTGATCTTTTATTTTATGTTTAAGAGCTTGAAAATTCCGTCTATATTGCCCGCGCCCATAACCAGGATAAATTCATTTTTGCTGTTTTCAACAGCGCTCGCAATCTCCTCGATACTGCTGTACGCGCTTGCCTTTTTTCCTATTTTTTCGGCAAGCAGCGCGGAGCTGACTCCGAGAGTATCGGTCTCTCTTGCCGCGTATATCGGGGCGAGCATTATTCTGTCCGCAAGAGAGAGCGAGGATACAAAATCGTTGAATAGCGACGCGGTCCTCGTGTAAGTATGGGGCTGGAAAACGACTGTCAGCCGCTTTCCCTCTGACATTTTTCTTGCCGCCGATAGGGTGGCTCGTATCTCTGTCGGGTGATGACCGTAATCGTCGTAAACGGGGGCGCCGCAAAGCGTTCCCTTATATTCCATTCGGCGTCCGATCCCTCTGAATCTTTCGAGGCCTTCCTTTATTTGCTCTGCGGGTATCCCGCTGATATCAGCCGCGGCCGCTGTCGCCAAAGCGTTCAGAATGTTGTGGTCTCCCGCGACGTTCATATTGACGGAGCAGAGCAGGGCGTTCTTTTTGAAAATATCGAAAACGGGATCGCCGTTATTGTAAGAAATATTTTTGGCGTTATAATCGGCGCTGTCGTTATTTATTCCGAAGCTGTAACGAGCCCCCTTGTATCTTTCTATCGCTGATGGGATATTTTCATCGTGTATATTGTAGATGACGTGTCCCGACTCGCCCGTGAGGGCAGCGAATTTCCCAAAAGACTCTTTTATTGCGTCAAGTCCCGAAAAATAGTCGAGATGCTCGGGCTCTATATTGAGTATTATTGCCGCTGTCGGATTGAAATCGAGAAATGAGTCCATATACTCACACGCCTCGAAAACGAAATGCCCGTCAGTGCCTATTCTGTAATATCCGTTCATGTCGGGTGAGTACGCTCCCGAAACCACGGTCGAGTCTCTGAAAACCGCGGCGCACATACCCGTGCAGGTGCTTTTTCCGTGCATACCGGATATGCCGAGCCGTTTAGGCTTTGAGGTCATAATATATCCGAGATAGTCAGCCCTTGAGATAAGGGGCAGGGAACGCCGCACGGCTTCCGCGTATTCGGGATTGTCGGGAGAAATGGCGACTGTATATACGACGGCATCACAATCCTCTAAGTTTTGCCTGTCGTGACCTATAAATATATTGATACCCTCAGATCGCAGACGTTCCGTGATCGCCGAGTCGCATCTGTCGGAGCCTGCAACCGAGAATCCGAGCTTTTTGGACATATGCGCAAGAGAGGACATACTGACACCGCCGATACCGATAAAAAACAGTTTTTTGCAGTTCCTGAGTATATCCGCGATGCCTTCGGCTCCGATATGGGTGTTTGGTGTTGACATGATTCGAACCCTTTCGATGGATTTTGATATATTACGTCGGAGAAATTTTTGCTCCATCACAAAAAAAACGCATTACCGTTGAATAACCGTCAAATTTGATTTCTATAATAATAATGTAATTTGAAATAAAAGACCAAAGGAGATAAAAAATGGTAGTTACCGATGTTAAAGTAAGAAAACTTTTTGATGAAGGCCCTATGAAGGCTATCGTTTCCGTGACCTTCGACCGCCAGCTTGCGGTTCACGATATTAAAGTCATAAACGCGCGCGATAAATTTTTTATCGTAATGCCCAGCCGCAAAAACCCCGACGATACGTACCGTGACATAGTACATCCCATTAACGCGGGGTTCAGAGCCGAGCTTGAGACGGCGGTAATTGCCGCTTATGAGAAGGCCCTTGAGGAAGCCGCTAACGCGCCTGAGGAGGTTGAGTATGTTGACGCTCCCGTTGTTGAGGAAATAATCTGAAGCTGAATATTAAGAACAAGGCGTTCGCAAGGCGGACGCCTTGTTTTTTTCAGCAAAGAAAACAAACGGTCATTGATTATGATACTTCTATAATTAAAACTCCGCGACCGCGGTTAAAACAACCCCTTTTCTGACCGTGACCGTGCCGAAGGTAGCATTACTGTAGCTTCCTATGCTCCCCGGATTTAATATATGAAGCTTTTTTTCAAGTGTTACGCCGCCGACCGTATCTCCCTCGCAAAGCGTTTCACAGACGGGCGTGTGCGTGTGCCCGAAAAGCATTATATCGGCGCCGAGCGTTGCCGCTTTTGCCGCCATGACCTCATATCCGCTTTTGACGAAATATCTGTGACCGTGAGCGGCGAAAATTCGAACGCCGTCAATATTTATGAGTATCTCATCCTCATCAGACAGTGATGAATAAAAATCGCAATTTCCGCGAACGGAGTATAGTGGAGTTCCCCCGGTATTTATCCAAGAGAGATCTCGAAGCCCGTCTCCGAGAAAAAATATCGCGTCGGGAGGCGAGACCTGACGTCGCAGGACGTCCTCAATTCGTTTCGCTTCACCGTGGGAATCCGAAAAAACCAGAATATTCAAAAAAATTCTCCAACAAACACTTTAATTCTTTATAACATTATATCACGAAACGGGGATTTTGTCTATCGCTTTTTTCTAAAATTCACAATATATTTTTTTCATCATATACTGCCTTTGAAAAACACCTGAAAACGGAGGATATTCTTATGCAGCTTGACAGAAAATCTATTGATACTCTTTTGGCGCTGGACGATGCGCAGCTTAAATTTGTAATAAACCGCGTTGCGGCGACGGTAGGTATTGACACCGCCTATTTTGGACTTAAGGGTCAGGACGTTGACGTTATAAGGAAAAGACTTCAGTCGATAACGGATGCTGAGCTTTCGGAGGCAAGACGTCAGATGGAAAATAAGCAACGGGGGAAATGATACCTATGAGTGAGGAAAATACTAACCCTGCAATCCCCGATCTTTCGGGTATTATGGACATCATATCAAAAAATCCGGAGCTTGTGGAGAAGGCGGCAAGTATTATTGACGGTATGAAAAGCGGCGGAGATGCGCCGCAGATATCGGGACTTGATCCGTCCGCGCTCGGCTCTATACTGCCCGCGTTTCTGCCGCAGGGCGGAGAAAAGGATCACGGCGCCTCTCCCGTGTTCGGAGGTAAAGGACATCACGGTCATAGCCGAAGCTGCGACCTGCTACGCGCTCTCAAGCCGTATCTTTCAAAGGAAAGGTGCGACGCGATAGACTATATGCTGAATTTCAGCAAGATAGGTGATCTTTTGGGAGGCATCTCTCCAAAAGGAAACGGTAAAGGAGGGGAATAAATGTATAACAGAGCATATAGACAAAGACGGCCTCCGACGGTACCTATAAATTATTCGGGTAACGCGTTTGAGAGAAGCGCGAACGAAAGAGGAAATTTTGACGTTATGCCGATCCCGTCGCCGCCCATAGTTGAGGCGAGCTTTAAAGAACAGCCTTTTAAAGAACAGCCTAAGGAAGAGCCCCGAGCGGATCTTCGTGAAGAAACTCATAAAACAATGCGCGAAAAGACGGAAGAGTGTGAAAAACGCGAAGAAAAAGGGAGACCTGATCTTCTGTCAGGACTTTTCGGAGGCAAGCTGTTCCCGCGAGGCATCGGCAACGAAGAGCTGCTGCTGCTCGCGCTCATACTGCTCGTCGCGCAAAGCGGAGAGGCAGACGAGCTGCTTATTTACCTTGTTATTTTGCTGTTAACTTAAAAACGGCAGGGGTGTCAGACAAATGCAAAACGCATTTGAGACACCCCTGTTTTATGTCGCTATACGGTGTTTTCAGCTTCCGGCCACCAAGCCTCTCGCCGCCTCGTCAAGCTTTACTTGAAGCTCTTTCGTCGGAGGCGTCAGCGGAAGCCTGTATTCAAGTCGGCAAAGCCCCATTTTGTGCATTATGTATTTGACGGGAATGGGATTGACGTCGGAGAAGAGCAGGCTGACAGCCGGCAAAATTCCAAGCTGTATTTCTCGGGCCTTTTTGAGGTCTCCCTTGGCTGAGGCACGGCAGAGGGCCTCAGTTTCCCTTGGAAGAATATTTGAAACGACGGAAATAACTCCTCTGCCGCCAAGCGACATAATGGGCAGTATCTGGTCGTCGTTGCCCGAATATATTGCCATTTGGGGCAGTCTTTCGGCGAGCTTTGCCACACGCGAGATGTCTCCCGACGCCTCCTTGAGTCCCGCGATCGAGCCGTCATCGTAAAGTTTTTTTAGAACATCGATCGGGATATTGACTCCCGTGCGCGACGGTACGTTATAGGCTATGATAGGCAAAGGAGTGCGCGCGGCGAGCTTTGAATAGTGTTGGTAAAGCCCCTCGGGTGAGGCTTTGTTGTAATAGGGCGTTACAACGAGAAGCGCGTCGCACCCCGCGCGTGTCGCGGATTCCGTCAAGCGGAGCGCGGCGTCCGTTGAGTTCGTGCCGGTTCCCCCTATTACGGGTATCCTGCCGTCCGCGGTTTTTACCGTAAACGCGAAAAGCTCGTGCTTTTCTGCATCTGAGAGTGTCGCGCTCTCTCCCGTCGTTCCGCTGACGACGATACCCGAAACTCCACTGTTGATTTGAAATTCTATTATGTTTTCAAGCGATGAAAAATCTATTTTGCCGTCCTTAAAGGGAGTGATGAGCGCGGTCAGAGCGCCTTTTATATCGGTTAACATAATAATAAACCCTTCCTTTCTGAAAAAATGTATTTCGGCTATTGCAAAAACAGAAAATATATATTATAATAAATACAAATACACACTAAAGTATATGTCGAAAAATAAGGATATGTACCGAAAAGGATGAAAATATGCAGAAACCCATAATAAACGAAAAAGCGCCCACCGAGCTTAAGACCTCGGATTTTTTTTACGAGCTCCCCGAAGAGCTTATAGCCCAGCATCCCGCCGAAAAGCGCGACGGATCGAGGCTTATGGTAATTCACCGCGACACGGATAAGATAGAGCATAAGCATTTTTACGATATAATCGACTATCTTAATGAGGGCGATACGCTCGTTATAAACGATTCAAAGGTAATTCCCGCGAGGATTTTCGGCAATCCGCCGGCGCGAGAGGACGCAGCGGTCGAGCTTCTTCTTCTCCGCTCAAGAGAGCTTGACACGTGGGAGACCCTCGTTCGTCCCGGTAAGCGCGCGCGTATCGGCGCGGAGATAGTTTTCGGCGGAGGGAAGCTTAAGGCTACGGTCACGGATATCGTTGAGGAAGGCAACCGCATCGTCAAATTCGATTACGACAGGGAAAAATATTCAAACGTATATGAAATACTCCACGAGATAGGCACGATGCCTCTGCCGCCATATATAACGGAAAAGCCCGCTGACCCCTCTCGCTATCAGACGGTATACGCCCGAGAGGAGGGCTCTGCGGCGGCACCCACGGCAGGTCTGCATTTCACCCCTGAGCTTATGGAGAGAATAAGGGAGAAGGGTATCGCCATAGTTCCCGTAATGCTCCACGTCGGACTCGGCACGTTCCGTCCCGTCAAGGCGGACAGGATAGACGAGCATATAATGCACACGGAATATATCTCCGTCAGCGAGGAATCGGCTAAGATGATCAACGAGCGCCGCGCGGCGGGCGGACGGGTCATCGCCGTCGGGACAACGTCGTGCAGAACGCTTGAGAGCGTTACGGACGAGCAGGGGATCGTTCACCCGATCTCGGGCGACACGGGTATATTTATCTATCCCGGATACAAATTCAAGGCGGTGGACGCGCTTATAACGAATTTCCACCTGCCCGAAAGCACGCTTTTGATGCTCGTTTCGGCGCTTTATGACAGAGAGCACATTCTCGGGGCGTACAGAACGGCGGTTGAGGAAAGGTACAGATTCTTCTCATTTGGCGACGCGATGCTGATAGAATAAAAAATGAAAAATGAATGAAGATTTTCGCTTTAGCGAAAATCCACCCAAATTATTCATTGTTCCTTTTTTTACTTCATTTCTTTACGGAAATCCGCAAAGGGGATTTTCTGCTTTAATTTGAAAATCAAAATTAAGTAAAATTGATTAACGAAAAAGTCGTCAAAGTCAACAAAAAGTTTGTTGAAAAATATATAATACGTAGAAATCTCTGTGACCATATTGCTTTTTTACTTAAAATAGTGTATAATACATACAATTCAAAAATACTTGAAAGGAGTATTATTATGAAATTAAACAAAACATTAAGCCTCATTCTCGCGATCATTATGGTTGCGGCGACATTTGGCGCTATCGCCATTCCCGCGGCTGCGGAAGATAATGGCGCTGCCTCTTCTGCGACAACCAATGTCGACATCTCTTGGTATGAGGCAAGCCCCGAAGCCACGACGTTCACCATTTCGACTGCAGACCAGCTTGACGGACTTGCATACCTCGTAAATAACGGCGTTTGCAATTTCGCGGGCAAAACAGTTAAGCTCGGCGCTAATATTGCTTACAACACCGGTATTTTCTCGGCTGATGCTAACGGAAATCCCCTTTATAACGGTCAGGCAGTAAGCGAGACCAACATGCCGAGAGTTTATACAGTAATAGGAACGGCCATTATGACCGCTGCAATGGACAACAACATAGATTTAATTGCAAACGGCGACAAGATATTCCGAGGTAATTTTGACGGTTGTGGATACGAGATCTCCGGTCTCTATGTTGACAGTCCCACTATTTCTAAGGTTGCTCTTTTCTCATGTTTCGCAGGTGAAGAGCTGAAAAACACCATTATCCGCAACTCGTATTTCCGCGGATACTCACATGTTGCCTCTTTTGCCGGATTTTTGGATCGCGAAGAAGAAGGCGGCGTAACGCTTGAAAATCTCTATTCCGATGCGTATGTAGTTACAACTTTTAACGGAGATATCCGTTCCGCGGGTCTTGTCGGTCAAACCATCGAAATCCTTGATTTCGTTATGAACAGATGCGCTTATGAAGGCAACATTATCGATACATGCGCGGACGACAACGGCAGACACCGTTATATAGCAGGTCTTATCGCCAGAATGGACCAAGAAAACGGACTCCAGAGACTCGCAACGATCTCCAACTGCCTTTTAAACGCGACCTTCACTGTTACCAGCGACAAAGTAACAAAAGTATACCGTTGGGGCGGTATTTTGGGCGATGCTCGTAACTGCGGAGTCTCCGGAATTGCGATCAAAGACTGCCTCGTTATAATTAACACTAAGATTCCCGATGTTACATATGCTCCCGATACGAACGAACCTGTTGAGTTTGCGATTGATCAAAGCGGCGCAATTATAGGATATTTGGAGCATACAAATACTATAACTATAGATGATGTTTATGCTGTAATCAACAGCGATGTATTTACCGGCTTGAAGGGATATGTTGGAGAGCCTAAAGTTAGTAAGATAACATTTGAAGGAGTAACATCTGAATATAGTACAAAAGGCGAGTTCTCCTGTGATCTTGCTACACAGATAGAAACCCCCTCGCAGGCTACCGATCTTGATCCGAGCATATTCCTTCTTACAGCTGAGAAAGCCGCTATAAAGGATCTTAACGCTTGCT
>JAZRUP010000085.1:0-6683 GCA_045652645.1 Eubacteriales bacterium
AAAACGTATATTTTGTCGACGGAGAGGGAATATTCAGAGGGCCTTACGAGGATTCCTGCACTGTTGACGGAACACACCCCAATGATCTCGGAATGTCAAAAATGGCGGATGCGATAGGCAAAATGCTCGAACGAGCTCTTCGCGGAAACCCAATATTTAAGGAGGCTTGACTATGGAAGAAAACAAAAACGCAACAAATAACGCAGAGGTAAAATCCGAGGCTTACGTTGAGATAGATAAAAATATGATAATTGCCGAAACTATCGGCAAACCGGATGTCAAGCTTTACGACGTCAGAGAAAAACCGTTTTCTATATATGGATTTTACGAGCCGTACGAGCAAGGGCTGTTCAAACGTTTACCGAAGGAGGTTGCTGACGCGACCAATCCCGGTGTTTCGAGGGGAACATACTCCACCGCTGCCGGACGCGTGCGCTTTGCGACAGACTCATCCTATGTAGCGATAAAGGCTGAAATGCCGGTTGTCGGACGTAATTCCCATACACCGCTTGAGGCATCGGCGGGATTTGATCTTTACGAGGATTACGACGGCTTCGGAGAGAGCCGATTTGTCAAGGCTTTTCTGCCTAAATACACTCTTGACGGAGGGTATGAGCAGGTCATTGATCTCGGTGAGAGAAAAATGCGTTATTTTACTATCAATTTCCCCATTCACTCACGTGTCCGAAATCTTTACGTCGGAATTGAGGAAAACGCGACTCTGTCTGAGGGACTTAAATATCGCAACAAGAGACCGATCGTCGTTTACGGAAGCTCGATAGTTCATGGTACAGGAGCGACAAGACCCGGATACGTTTATTGCAATATGCTCACAAGACGCCTTAATATGAACGTTATAAATATCGGATTTTCGGGCAACGCAAAGGGTGAGGACGCGATAGTAGATTATATGAAAGAGCTTGATATGTGCATTTTTATATGCGATTATGACCACAATGCCCCCGATCCCGAGCATCTTCGCAATACGCATCTGCGTATGTATCAGCGCTTCAGAGAGGTAAAACCCGATACTCCATACATCATAATCTCAAGACCCAATATAGCGACGAATCGAGCCAGTCAGCCGTATGAGAGAAGAGATGTGATTTATGATACTCTCCGCTATGCAAAGGAGCATGGTGATGATAGGATATGGTATATCGACGGAGAATCCTTCTTCCTCGGCGCCAACGAGAACGACTGCACAATAGATACAGTACATCCGAATGATATGGGATATTCCCTTATGGTCGACGGAATTGAGGCCACTATCCGTAAGATAATGATGGACGTTGACTGCTTAAACTGATAAAAAGAGGTAATTATATGTTTCCAAAGATCCTTGGAATCGATGCCTATCTGGTCATGGCGATCGTTGGCTTTGCCGCGGGCTTTGGGCTGGGTTGGATAAGGCGAAAAAAATACGGATATACACCGAGAGAGCTATTACTTATGTTCTGTGTCATAGTAATAGGTCTTATAATCGGCGCGAGAACGCTTTTTGCGATAACGGAGATACCTGCCCTCATAAACAATAAATTCAGTTGGGAGATAATCGAAAAGCGTGTAATAAATGCGGGATTTGTGTTCTACGGAGGACTGCTCGGCGCACTTCTCGGCATATATATTTTAGCGAGGAACACTAAACAGGATGTTCGCAAAATGCTGAATTTCGTTGTGCCGACTTTCACTTTTTTCCATGTGTTCGGGCGTATCGGTTGTCTGCTTGAAGGATGCTGCTACGGCGTTGAGTCAAGCTGGGGAATAACGCTTGCGGGGGAAACGGTAAAACGCTTGCCCGTACAGCTTTTTGAGGCGATAGGGCTTCTTATCATTACGGCAATACTTCTCTTGCTTGAGTCGTACAATATAAATAGGGGCAAGCGCTTTGCGCTGACTCCTGTCTATCTTGCGCTTTACGCGCCTATGCGTTTTGTTCTTGAAATTTATAGAGGAGATATCCTTCGCGGAGTTTTCAATATAAACACGAATTACATGACGACGGACGGATATATGGAATGGCGATTCTCGCTCTCCACGTCACAGGTAATATCGCTTATAATTCTCGGAGTGCTTGCGGTTTATGTCTGGTATTCGATCAAGACAAAGAAAAAAGCTCAAGGCACGAGAGAGATCAAGGAAGAGACAACGAAGGATGCGATCCCCGACGAGGATATATCCGAGGATATAAAAGAATAAGAAAGGCATATTTATGAAAATAGGGTTTGTGTCGTTGGGCTGTCCCAAAAATCAGCTTGACACAGAGGTGATGCTTCACGAGCTTCTTCGCGCGGGTTATGAGATAACAGCCGATGAAACCAACGCGGATATAGTTATAATAAACACCTGCGCGTTTATCGAGAGCGCAAAAAAAGAGTCCATTGACTCAATACTTGATATAGCGTGGCTCAAGGAAAACAAGGACCTTAAATCCATCGTAGTTGCGGGCTGTCTTGCTGAGCGCTACCGCGATGAGATATTTAACGAGCTTCCCGAGGTGGACGCTATAATCGGAGTCGGAAGTATACATAATATCGTTGATGCCGTTAAGGCTTGCGAGCAGAAGAGAAACGCGAGATATTCGTCTTATCTTCCGAACGACGAGGTCAAGCTCGGAGGAGAGAGAGTTCTGACGGGCTCGGGATTTTCGGCTTATATCAAGATCGCCGAGGGGTGCGACAACCGTTGCGCTTACTGCGCTATCCCCGCTATCCGCGGCAGATTCAGAAGCCGTGAGACAGAGGATATAGTTGCCGAGGCAAAGCAGCTTGACGCGCTCGGCGTGCGTGAGCTTTGTGTCGTCGCGCAGGATATTACGAGATACGGTCTTGATATTTACGGAGAGTATTCGCTCGCTAAATTACTTCGCGCGATAACGGATGCTACGAAGATCCCGTGGATAAGGCTTCTTTATTGCTATCCCGACAAGATCACAGACGAGCTTGTGTCGGAGATCCGCGATAACGATAGGATCGTCAAGTATATAGATATGCCGATACAGCATATCTCCGACAATATGCTCCGCGCGATGAACCGCCACGGAGATTCCTCAATGATAAAGGACGCGATCGCGAGACTTCGACGTGAGATCCCGGGTATCGTCATAAGAACGACCGTCATCACGGGCTTCCCCGGCGAGACGGAGGAGGACTTCACGGAGCTTTGCGAGTTCGTCAAGGAGGCAAAGTTCGAGAGGCTCGGCTGCTTCCCGTATTCAAGGGAGGAGGATACCCCCGCGTATGATCTTCCCGATCAGATAGACGAGCAGGTCAAAAACGACAGAATGGATATAATTATGCGCTCGCAGTTTGAGATAAACGAGGCGTATAATAAGTCGATGGTGGGTAAGACTCTGACCGTTCTTTGCGAGGACTATGATACTGTAAGTGAGATACATTACGGCAGAGGTACGGGCGACGCGCCGGAGATCGACGGAAAGATATATTTTAGATCGGAGGTCAGAATTGCCCCCGGATCGTTCGTTAAAGTGAAAATCAGAAAGGTGCTTGACTACGACCTTGTCGGCGTAGCGGTATTGAAGGGTTAACGCTATGAAAAAACTAAATCTTCCCAATAAGCTGACAGTCGCGAGACTTTTTATGGTTCCCGTTTTCCTTCTCGTGATGTTTTTTATCCCGGGACGTTTTTGGATGATAAGAAATATCGTGGGAGCGGTAATTTTCCTCGGCGCGTCGATAACAGACGCGGTTGACGGTCATATGGCGAGAAAATACGGGCTTATTACGGATTTCGGTAAATTCCTCGATCCGCTTGCGGATAAAGCGCTCGTTATAAGCGCGATGACGATGATATTCTATCATTTCGGCAATATCCGTCCGTATTTCCTCTGGGTATTCGTTATCGTTCTGCTCCGAGAGTTTGCGGTAACGGGACTGCGCCTGCTTATCAACGGCAAGGGCGTCGTTCTGGCGGCGGGAATGCTCGGAAAGATCAAAACGGTTTTGCAGATGGTGTTCATTATGACGGCACTTCTTGAGCCGGTTCTTTATGAGATAGTATTTATGATATGGAAAACAGCCCCCGCGGGCCTTGTTTCGTTCCTCGCAAGCTATCCGCCCCTTACGTTCCTCACTATGGCAGGAACGCTTCTGTTCACCGTCTGGTCGTGCATTTCGTACTTCAAGGGTACGGGACAGTATATCGATCCTGAGAAATAATGTATAATAAAAGATACGCTATGCTTTCGCATAGCGGGTCTTTGGCTTCATATTTAACGAGGAAGGTAACCTCTGCAAAATGATTTGCTGCAATATTTTTCGTGTCTGCAATTATGGCATTTTGCATAATCTATTTTATTTTCCATCGCTGTGTTGTGACGTTCTATTTCTCTGTTATGGCGCTCCATTTCTTGACGTTGTCTTTTCATTTCGGCTTCTTGACGCTCCGCCGCTTCTCTTTGAAGCTCCGTTTGCCTCATTTGCTCGCGAATCAGCTCCTCTGCTTGCTTGTCCGATATTCTTATATTGATAGCCTCCGCGAGAGAATTTGCCCGTCCATCATCAAGTATTTCTATTATTTGATCTATATCGTCATAAAATTTTTCTGATAAGATATCTTTGTTTTCCTTTAAATAGGATTGAATTTGAGGATATAATTGTTTTGCTTCGTTCTGCATTCTTTGATATTCCGGCTTAAGACGAAGAACCTCTTGATTATACGCTTCAAGAAGCTTGGGATATTCGTTTTTGTTGAATTCTTCATCTTTTGCGTCTTTTTCCTTCGCAACTCTGCGAAGCTCGGCGGCTTTTGACTTAAACGCTTTTTCTTCCTTCATTGCCTTGCTTGATGGCAAAAAGAATAATCCGTATCCGATTATTGCGATCGGAAGCATAAGCAATATATACATAAAAGCTCCGATGTTACCCGATAGCACTCCGAATATATTTATTAACACGACTAAAGCGAAAAGCCCCAGCATAATGACTCCGGCAAAGAATTTGATGGTATTATTAAGCTTTGATTTGCCGATATTTGCCTCGTGGATCGCAATATCCATTTCGGCAGCATCTAAATTATTTACGGGACGAAGCTTCGGACGTTTTACATTCGACTGTTCTTCAATAAATTCTTCTTCCGTTGTGTCTAGTAGTATTTCGATCTTGTTTTTTCCGTCAAGAACCTCGGACAGCTCTTTTAGCCTTTGCTTTGTTGCCTGCAAATTTTCCATAAGTTTTCTCCTCGTATAGTATTAATAAAAGGTAACACCTATATTATACTCAATTTTTGAGTAAATGTCAATACTCAAATTCGGAGTATGATAAACTTTTTTACATAAACTATGTTTAGGGGTGAAATTGTTTATCATGAATTATCGTACGAGGATGAGAAATCTGCGTGAGGACAGAGATCTGACGCAAAAAGAGGTTGGCAAGGTAATAAACAAATCGCAACAAGGGTACAGTCATATTGAAGAGGGCAGGGCAGAGCTTAAGATAGACGATCTTATACTGCTTTGTAAGTTTTACGGCGTGAGTGCCGATTATTTTATCGGAATATCCGAAAAATAAAAGCAAAAGATCCGCCATGCTTTCGCATAGCGGATCTTTATTCAGAACATTCTCATTTTTTTAACCGCAGGCTCTCCGTCCACTGAAATGTAGGAGTGAGTGCCGTTGTAGCATGCCTCTACGTAATGACCGTTGACTTCGGCATTCAGCGAGTGAGGCTGTTCTACCAAAGCCTCGTATTCATCGTAAACGTTACCGTTTATTACGAGCTCGTTTGTGCGTTTTACTCTGCGATAGCAAATGTCGAGGTTAAATACGCGCGCTTCGACAAAAATTCTGTTTTTTACCGTTTTATCTGCCTCTCTGATTATGGGCGAATCGGCTTTGACAGCGGCGTTTTCGGTGTCTTCGACGGGCTCACCGTCAACGGTTGTTTCCGAACCCTCAACGGCGATCGGCTCTTCCTCGAGGGGAAGATTTTTGAGCTTGCTGTGCGCGTGGATTCCCAAGATGAGGTAGTAGATTATCCAAGCGTGGAATACAATATCCAAAATGGAGTTGATAGAAAAAGCGCCGAGCAAAAACATTCCAATGGTATCAAGACCGAAGAGAACAAGAGCGAAGATAAGCCAGCCTACGCGATTTTTGCTTGACATAAACCAAGCGAGGAGGTAGAGTAAAGTTATAATAACCGAAATAACGACTGTTATTATAAATACGGAATCATTAAAAAATTCCATTCCCGCAAGATCTGCTTCAACGTAAAATTCTGCGGGATAGCGTCCGCAAAGTAACCTTCCGAGATCTGTTATGTAAAGCGGAATAAATGCTGAAAACAGGAAATACATATTACTGTTTGCTGCAAGCAGTATTATATTGATGGCAGTGAAGATAACTACGAACAACAGATTCATTCTGGATGTAGTGTACTTCTGCCCATACTTCTGACGCGGTGAAAGCGTTGGCGCATTATTGTTTTTTGAAAAAAGATTTGCCATGTCAGTCTCCTTTTTGATTTTATATCTACATTATATCACATGTGTTGATTTTTGTAAATATTAAATACAATTTTTGATTTAATAAATAATAAATAAAAAGCAAAATAGCAGGAGATAAAGGAAGAATGCAGAGTGCAGAATGAAAAATGAAGGAATTAATCAAAATAAAAATTCCATACCGTCGCGTAGTTGAGATCTGCGAAGCTTGAGCGAAACC
>JAZRUP010000086.1:0-9865 GCA_045652645.1 Eubacteriales bacterium
AGACTTTCAGCGTGGAGAAGGCTCGTTTAGGCATTCTTTCACAAATAGAAATATTATCACATAAATAGTTTTTATATCAAAAAAAGGACTGAATCAATAAATCAGTCCTTTTTGTGTTTTATTTATTGAATCTCAACTCCAACGCTCTTTGTAAACCGCAGGAACGCGTCCCTGCCCTCTTTCGTGCATTTATAAACGCCCGCATCCTCGAGAACCTTGACGAAGGTCTTTCCAACCTCGGCTTCAAGTATTCCCATAACGTTTTCCTCGGTGAAGCTGTAATTGCCCCTGAATCCCTCAAACCACTTCTTGTGAGCCTTAACGGGAGAATCCTCGGCTATCTCCTCGCCCGCGACCGCGATCTCGGCAAGCGTTTTAAGCTCGTTTTTAAGACGCGACGGAAGCACCGCAAGTCCCATGACCTCGATAAGTCCGATATTCTCTTTCTTTATGTTGTGAAGCTCCGCGTGAGGATGGTAAACGCCGAGAGGATGCTCCTCGGTCGTAATATTGTTGCGAAGCACGAGATCAAGCTCAAATTTACCGTCACGGCGGCGCGCAATGGGTGTGATGGTATTATGGGGCTCTCCGTCAGTTTCGGCGAAAATAAAGGCATTCTCGTCCGTGTATTTGCGCCATGCCGCTAGGATCTTCTCACCGAGATCCGCAATTCTGCGTCTGTCCTCGCCATTGAGCCTTATGACAGACATCGGCCATTTAACGATCCCAGCCTCAACATCGGAAAAGCCTTCGAACTCAAGCATTATCTCGTAAGGTGCTTTTGCCATCGCGAATGTGTATTTTCCGCCCTGCATATGATCGTGCGTCAGTATCGATCCGCCGACTATCGGAAGATCCGCGTTAGAGCCGACGAAATAATGGGGATACTGCGCGACGAAGTCAAGAGCCTTGTCAAATATCGCTCGGTCTATCTTCATTGGCGTATGAGCCGCGGATAGCACTATACAATGCTCGTTATAATAAGAATATGGCGAATACTGAAGGAACCAATCGGCACCCGCAAGCTTCAAGGGGATCTGACGGAGCGTCTGACGCGCGGGATGTGTCAGGCTTCCAGCATAACCGACGTTTTCGTGGCAAAGATTACAGAGGGGGTATCCGCTCTGCTTTGCGTTCTTTAGCGCCGCTATGGACTTCGGGTCCTTTTCGGGCTTTGAAAGATTTATAGTTATATCAATATCGCCGTACGCAGACGGAACGCTCCATTTGAGATCCTTCTTTATTCTGTACTCGCGGATATAGTCAGAGTCAATACAAAGCTTATAAAAAAAATCCGTAGCAGCCTCCGGAGAGGTTTTGTAAAGCTCAAAAAACTTATTTATAACTTCCGAGGGTCGTGGGGTGAGAACCCCCATCAGCTTCGTATCAAAAAGGTCTCTAAAAATTATGGAATCCTCCGCCATAACACCGCTCTCAGCGGCATAGTCGAGAAGCTCGCTTAAAATGATCTCAAGCGCCGGAGTGTCGACAGTCGGTTCCGGTTCTTTGTATTCGTGAAGATCAAGAACATCTAAAATCCCGTTTATAAAATAAAGCCTGTCCTCTTTTTTTGAGATCTTTTTTTCTATGGCATAGTCAACAAGAGCTGTAATGTAATAATCAACACTTCTTTCCATTTTTTTCTCCAAGAACATATATAATACTTTTTTATATATTATAACACAGTATTTTAAAAAAACACTTGAAAAAAAGCGCAAAATAAAGTATAATCAAATAGTAAGAAAAATAAATACCGAAAAGGAGAGCATTATGAGCGAACTTCACATTATGGATCACCCGCTTATCGCACACAAGCTGTCGATAATGCGAAACAAAAAAACAGGTTCTAAAGACTTCCGTGAGCTTCTTGAGGAAATCGCTATGCTTATGGGCTATGAGCTCACCCGTGACCTTCCTCTTGAGGATATCACCATCGAAACGCCAATTACAAAGATGAAGGCAAAAACAATTGCAGGCAAAAAGCTTGCCATCGTTCCGATCCTCCGCGCAGGTCTTGGTATGGTGGACGGGCTCCTTAAACTCGTTCCCGTAGCAAAGGTTGGTCATATCGGTCTTTACCGCGACCCTGATACGCATCTTCCCGTTGAATATTACTGCAAGATGCCCTTTGATATTGAGGACAGGCTCGTTATTCTCGTTGACCCGATGCTCGCGACGGGAGGATCAGCAAGTGACGCAATAACAATACTCAAAGAGAAATATGGCTGTAAGAACATCAGAATGATGGCACTTGTTGCCGCGCCCGAAGGCATTGCTAAGCTCCAGGGCGATCACCCTGACGTGGATATTTACACCGCGGCGCTTGACGAAAGACTCAACGAGCATGCTTATATCGTTCCGGGCCTTGGTGATGCCGGAGATAGAATTTTCGGCACAAAATAACAAAAATTACTTCGTGGGGACTGCTTTATCAGTCCCCACGGTTGAAAGAGAAACATATGCGTGAACTTATCATAGGAAAAAATGACGCAGGACAGCGTCTTGACAAGTTTCTCACAAAAGCGGTTAAGGGTCTCCCCTTTTCAATGATGTATAAATCCATCAGAACCAAAAAAATAAAGGTAAACCGCAAGAGAGCAGAGCCGGATATGAAGCTTATAGAAGGTGACACTATCCAGCTTTTTATTCGCGACGAATTCTTTGACAAGCCCTCAGACGACGTTGGGGCTCTTTTGCGTATCGCCCCCAAAATTGACGTAATATACGAGGACTCTAATATACTTCTCGTAAACAAACGCCCGGGAGTTCTTGTCCACGAGGACACTGCCGGAAATGAAAACACGCTTATTATGCATATTCAGGCGTATCTCGCCCAAAAAGGAGAATACAATCCCGAAAACGAGCAAAGCTTCGCCCCTGCGCTCTGTAACCGTATTGACAGAAACACCGGCGGTATCGTTATAGCGGCAAAGAACGCTGAGGCTCTTCGCGAGGTAAACGAGCTTATAAAGCTCGGCGGCACTCATAAATTTTATCTGTGCGCTATTCACGGGATACCGAAACCCGCAAAAGGACGTATCCATGGCTGGCTTATAAAGGACAGCGCAAATAATACAGTCAGCTTTACTGATAATAAACGCCACGGCGCCAAGGAATGTATAACAGACTATACCGTTATCGGAGGAAAGAACGGGAACTCGCTCGTTGAGGTCGAGCTTATAACGGGCAGAACTCATCAGATACGCGCAAGCTTCTCTCATATAGGGCACCCTCTCGTTGGTGACGGGAAATACGGTATCAATCGTTCCGACCGAGAAAAAGGATACAAATTTCAGGCACTTTATGCTTACAGACTAGGGTTCACAGTACCCGAAGGACAGCTTTTGTCTTATCTCAACGGAAAGGAATTCAAAATTCCAAAAAATAAGATCTGGTTTGTTGAGGACTTCAGTAAATAATGAAAAAGATAATTTCACTGCTGGAAAAACGCTATATCAAATTTATATTTTTGGCGGTATCAGGCATCCTTACAGGACTTACCGTCTGTTTTCCCGCGCTTGGCGTTCTTGAGTGGTTTTCTATAATACCTATGGCTCTCGTGCTTTATTCCTTATGCGAAAGCGAGGTCCACCGTTTGCGTTCATTGTATGCTTACGGACTTTTCTACTTTATGTGTTATTTTGTCACAACATGGCATTGGTTTTATGCGATGTACCCTATGAGCTACACGGGAATGACAAAGCTTGCGGCGCTTTCCGTACTGATCGCGGCAATGCTCGTACTTCCCTTTATTCAAGCTTGGGTGTTTGCGTTTATGTTTGTTATGGCAAGACTTATATACCGAGGGTATCTTACGCAGAAGACAAAGATACTCTTCCCTTTCGCGTGTGCCGCGATTTGGGCCGTTCTTGAATGGTGTCAGACACTCTTTTGGTTCGGAGTTCCGTGGGGAAGGCTCGCGATCGGGCAAACCGGAATTCTTGTGACGGCACAGACGTCATCGTTGTTCGGATGCTACTTCATAACTTTCTTGTTGGTCACGGTAAATTTTCTTCTCGCTTACGCATTATACAGTCTTGATTCCCAAAAGCTTTTCTCTTTAACGGCAGCTTCGATATTCACTTTTAATATTATATCGGGAAGCATTATTTTTATAGCAGGCAAAAATAATGACTCAGAAAAGACGGTAAAGATAGCCGCAATTCAAGCAAACATTTCATCCACTGAAAAATGGAGCTACGATTGGTTCGAAAAAACGACAGAACCCTTAGAGAGGCTCACAAAGGAAGCCGTAGCTGACGGTGCTGAGATAGTTGTTTGGTCTGAAACAGTTCTTCCGGTTTCAAATCTTTTTACGTCTTTTTCGTGCAAAGAGTTTATAAAGGAATTAGCGCAAGAATGTAACGCAACCATTCTCGTCGGCACAAACATTGAAAACGAAGACGGAGAAATGCTGAATTCAATAGTTACGGTAGACCCGAACGGAAAAATAAACGACGTTATATACTCAAAGCAAAATCTCGTTCCTTTCGGAGAATTTATGCCAATGGAGGATTTTATTTTAAAGATCATTCCGGCACTCGAAGAACTGAATATTATGGAAAACGATTGGACACCTGGAAAAGATTCTTATGTTGTGGACACAGGTATTGCTAAAATAGGCTCCGCAATTTGTTTTGACTCTATATATGAAAGAAATCTTATAAACAGTGTCCGAAACGGAGCTGAAATCATAGCAATAGAAACCAACGATTCTTGGTTTTATGACTCTCCCGCTGTTTCTATGCATCTTGCTCAAGCACAGCTGAGAGCGATCGAAACAGGCCGATACGTAGTACGTTCCGCAAATACAGGCATCTCCGCCATAATAACGTCAACGGGACAGATCACCGATATCGAACCGGCACTCACGGACGGATACTGCATTGACGACGTAATACTTCGGGATAACAGGACGCTTTATTCTTATATTGGAAACGCCTTCGTTTATTTGTGTATTGCGTACGTCGTATCCGTTTTTGTAGCAGGTACGATTCTAAAAATCAAGCATAGGGATAACTAATATGCAAACAGAGCGCAAATTCAAAAAGGTAATAAACAAGATCGGTATTACTATGATACTGTTTTTTGTATTTATCAACGTACTGGTTTTTGTACAGTCAAAAATATCTTTATGTTTAGAAAAAACTTTACCGTATGATATTTCATATATCATATCAGAGCTTCTGTACGGCTTGGCTTATTTTTTATCTTTCGTTATTCCCGGTATTATTCTTTATTTTATGATGGGGAAAAACGAAAAAAATTATTCTCTGTTAACACCCGTTATTCCGTCACCCATTAACACCGCGGCGTATATTTTTGCCTCTATATCAATAATATTGACAATGGCGATAATTAACGCAAATATTGTAAGTGTATTCAACTATTCGGAATATTCGTCAAAATATCTTTGGGATAATGCCCCCCGCTCGGCATATCAAGTCGTTTTAGCTTTTATAACATCTGCTTTGATCCCTGCTTTTGCCGAGGAATTCCTTTTCAGAGGCGCTATATTTTCCGCGCTGATGCCATACGGCAAAACTCCCGCAATAATTATCAGCGCGCTTCTTTTTGGACTTATGCATCAAAACATTGAACAGCTTCTTTACACCACGGCAGCAGGGCTTGTTCTTGCTTTTGTTGTTTGTGAAACAGGGTCAATATGGTGCGGAGTCCTCATACACTTTTTCAATAATTTTACAGACATTCTGAAAAGTGAACTTATTGAACGCTTTCCCCTGAATGTTTCATATCCGCTTTATATCGCGATCGAAGGGGCGATGTTTATTTTGGGACTCGCATCAATAGTATATCTGATATTAACTCGCGCAAAAAGAGGCTCAAAAAACACAGATTTAAAAGAAAAAGAACCTATACCCGCAAAGGCAATTTCCAAACACTTCTTTTCCTCACCAACGATAATATTTTTTATCGTAATTTCTTCCATTATGATGACCATCCACATTATTTTAAGTATTTTAACATCGGTATTATGATTACAGATATTGATTTTATGAAGGAAGCCCTGCTTGAGGCAAAAAAAGCGGCAGAGATCGGTGAAGTTCCGATTGGAGCCGTCATTGTACGAAACGGTGAAATAATAGCAAGAGCTCATAATGAGCGTGAAACCAAAAAGGACGCAACACGTCACGCAGAAATAATAGCCATTGAACGGGCGTGCGCTGCGCTTCACGGTTGGAGACTTATCGGATGCGATCTTTATGTTACCCTCGAGCCCTGCCCTATGTGCGCTGGGGCTATCGTCAATTCGAGGATAGTCAGAGTCATATACGGAGCGTCGGATCTTCGTGCGGGAGCTTTCGGAAGCATACTTGATCTTAACTCATATCCGCTAAATCACAAGCCTGAAATAATAAAAGGAGTACTCGCGGAAGAATGTTTAGCTCCTATACAAGAATTTTTCCGCAACAAAAGAATCCAACAGAAAAAGGAGTCAGACGATGCCAAGGAAATATGAATATAGTTTTCTTAAAGAACAGTTTTTTGATCCGGACCCAAAATACCGTATGTCTATATTTTTTGACGCAAAAAAAACAGACGCAGCACAAGATGCCGCCAATTTTGTCGCATCTTGTGAAGGCAGAGACGCAGGCTGCATAATCCCGAGAATATCGGATGACCGTTATCTTGAGCCTTACGAGCTTGAGCATTTTCGCAATACATATACGGCAATGCTTAAGACAGCGAGGGATCGGGGTCTTGAGATCGCTTTTAATCTTGAGGGCGCTATCGAGGATGCTATCATATCCGCTGAGTCCGAAGATTTCAATGAAAACGAAATACGCTCAAAAGTTCTTGTAAGACGTGAATATTTTTGTTCCGATAAAGAAGATGTAAAAATGCCTCTTCGCCAAGGAGCGCGTATGTCCCTTGTAGCGGTCAATGATTACACCAATGAGATAATCGACCTTCGTGAATTCGTAAAAGGAAATACACTTGAATGGACTGCGCCATACGGAAACTGGATAATTTATGAATTTCTCTGTGTTGATGACGAGGAACGAAATTATGCCAACGTTTTAAATCACAAAGCATCTTATAAATATATAAAATCCGCTTATTCGCTTTTTGAAGATATTTTTGAGGACTATATCCCTGACGTACTGTCGGTCCTTTCATATTCAGACCTTTGTTTTTCTTCAAGAAACCGCCGAGACTGGGATCCCTCCTTCAACGAAGTATTCGAAAATAGGTTTGGATTTGATCCGGCTCCTTATTACCCCGCACTTTTTTCAAGCAATATAAAAGACGCGGAACATTATAAAGCTCTTTTCTTTGAGTGCAGAGCCCAAATGTTCCTTGACGGTATGCTTAAAGCTCTCAGCGAATTTGCAAATGAAAAAGGACTCAGACTCGTAGGAAACGTTTCTGAGCCAAAGCTTTCCGCTTGTTCCTTTGTCAATGGAGACGCGCTCCTTGACGGATTATACGCTCCCGGCGCTCTTCTTGACAAAGCTTATATGTATGGAACAAATTCAATAACCGTTGCGGCGGCGGCATCATATAATTTTGGAAACGACAGAGTCTCCTGCGAGCTTTTCAGAGATTATTACAAGATCTCCAAGCGAATAATGTATAACGACACCCTCAACGCTTACGCTCGAGGTGCTAATCTTATGCTCGCACATATGCCTATTGTAAATGATGAAGAAGAGAATGAAAGCGCTTTCGTAAAATCAGAAACACTTCCCGAGTGGCAAACGGAATTCGCTTGCTTCACATCACGCACACAAGCGCTGCTGCGAGGGGGAACACACGTTTCGGATATCGGATTGCTTTATCCTATATATACGATACATTCAAAAGTCAATTTTTATACATTGCCTGCCTCTGATGGCTTTGAATACCCAAGCACCAATGAAAATCTGGATTATATGACTATTGTCAGTATGATCACTATGTTCTCGGGGCACGATTTGACACTTATACACCCCGAAGCGATGAACAATTTTTGCAGTGTTGATAATGGAACTTTGATACTTAACAATGGAAAGAGAACCGAAAAACTGAAAGTAATTATTCTTCCCTGCACCGAGATCGTCAGTATCGGAAATATGCGTTTGTTACTTGAGTTTTACCGTTCCGGCGGTCATCTGATAGCTACGGGTGAGCTTCCCAGCAAAGCTTTTGAGCTTGACGGTACAGATAAAGAGATCCTGGAGATATCCCGTGAGATCTTCGGTGATGACGCCGTTAACCCCGATATAATGAAAAGCTTCTGTCATAATAAAAATGAAAACGGCGGTGAAGCTTATTTCCTTTATTTTACAAGAACAGCCGCAGACGGCACAAAAATGGTGTCAACCCATAACCTCAATGAGGCTTTGAATTCATTTGATATTCCATTCGATATGTATCTCCCCGATATGCCACGTCTTCAGTGTACGGGAGCGCTTAACAATCATTATTATGAATTTAAGCGGCTTGGACTTAATTACTACATTCCGGGCGGCGGTATGCTTAACCATATACACAAACGCCATGGAAATATAAACGTATATTATTTTTCAAACACAACGGATGTTGATTACGAAAGCTTCGTTTTACTGAAAGGTGCGCTCTCGCCAGAAGAATGGAACCCTCACACCGTTGAGATACGTACTCTTGAATTCCGTTATGTAAAATGGAAAGGTGAGATATATACTCGAATAGACTTGAAAATACGCCATTCTACTTCGATATTCATAATTTCCGACACAACCACAAATCCACCTAATATCCCTGATGATATTCCTTATATAGATAAGATCAACGGACTTGATTGATCTTTTTAAACCAAAACGCTTGTTGCAAAAGCAACAAGCGTTTTGGTTTATTATTTTAATTAGTCAACCAGAGTAAGGATAGCCATTTCAGCGGCATCTCCTCTACGGGGACCGATTTTGTAAATGCGTGTGTATCCACCTTGTCTCTCGTCATACTTAGGAGCGATCTCGGTAAACAGCTTTGTTACCACGTCCTCCTTTGTGATGAACTTGAGAGCAGCGCGGCGGCTCGCAAGTGTGTTCTTCTTTCCGAGAGTGATCATTTTCTCAGCGATAGAACGTACTTCCTTAGCTCTTGTAAGAGTTGTCTCTACAGAGCCGTTTTCAAGCAGATATGTCGTAAGACCGCGGAGCATAGCCATTCTGTGCTCTGTGGGTCTGCCGAGTTTTCTTGTACCGGGCATGCTATATTCCCTCCTTCTTGAATCTTAATAGCTTTCTCACTCGTCCTCTTTTTTGAGGTCAAGTCCGAGAGAGTGAAGCTTCTGGATAACTTCTTCCAGCGATTTCTTTCCGAGGTTACGGACTTTTATCATGTCCTCCTCTGTACGGTCAATAAGGTCCTCAACCGTGTCGATGCCGGCGCGCTTCAAGCAGTTGAAGCTTCGTACCGACATGTCAAGCTCTTCAATGGTCATCTCAAGAACTTTCTCTTTAATGGTTTCCTCACGTTCCACCATTGTTTCGGTCTTCTTTGCCTCGTCCGAAAGTTCAACAAACAAGTTGAGATGGTCGTTGAGTATCTTGGCGCCAAGTGAAATCGCTTCCTTCGCGGAGATCGTACCGTTTGTGGTAACCTCAAGCGAAAGCTTATCATAGTCTGTCATGTTTCCTACACGGGTATTTTCAACCGTGTAATTAACATTATAAACAGGTGTATAGATCGAATCTGTAAAGATCGTTCCAAGCGGTGCTGTTACGTTGGGACCGAGAGCCTGCTGATTAAGCTGCTTATTGCGGTCCTGAGAAACATATCCGCGTCCGTGATCAAATGTGAGCTCCATATAGAATTTCTCATTTGATGCTAATGTTGCGATATGATGATTGGGATTAAGGATCTCTATATCCGAATCCTG
>JAZRUP010000087.1:0-3553 GCA_045652645.1 Eubacteriales bacterium
AGCGTGTGCGAGATCATCGCCATGGACGCGCCCGTTTCGGTCTCCCCTCCGTAAGCCGCGGGAAATACTATCGTATTGAGTCCAAGCGGTGTCGCGAACGCGAAAAGCGTAAGCGTCATCGTCATCTTATCCGCTCTTGCGAGGAACAGAAGTCCTATAAAAAACGCGGGAAGTATGAAAAGTCTTAAAAAAGTCGCTATGTAAACCTTTATGTTGCACAGTAGCTTAGGAATACGGTAATTCCCGACGACGAAGCCCGCGAGAAGCATAGCGACGGGACCCATACAAGCCGAAAGATTTCCGATTGCCGTCGTGAAAAATGTCGGTACGTATTTTTCGACGCCCAAAAGTCCGCATATAATTCCAAGCACTATTGCGAATACTGTGGGATTGAGCAGGTTTTTAAGTGGATTTTTGCGAGTTTCGCCTTTTGGTATCAGTATAGTCAAGCCCCAAGTATAGATAGCAAGATTTAAAGACATCGTAAAAAGCAGATATTCGTATAGTATTTCCTCTCCAAGTATGGCGGGAACTATCGCGTTACCCATAAATCCGCAGTTTCCGAACGCAAGAGCATATCGGTAGATGTTCTTCTGGTATTCGCCCTTCGTGAAAAATCCGGACAGAAGATATGAAAGCCCTATCGCAATAATAACCACCGCACAGCTGTATATTATAAGCATATATTTTTCTTTAAGCGACGCTACCGTGCAGTATTTCATAAACGTATTAAATGTCAGTGCGGGCAAAAGCACGTAATTTTCAAGCTTAGAAAGCACGGTCGCCGTGTTTTCGGGAAGCAAACGCAATTTATTAAGAACAAATCCGATTATCATACATATAAAAAGCACGAGCATCGGATCAAGTGTAGCTAAAAATACCTTTAACATTTATTTATCCTTCGTTTTTTTGATTTAGATAAATTATATCACATGAAGTGTTAAAATTCAAGGTTTTATATGATTTTTTTGCTTTTTACCTTATAATTCTTGGCGGTTTTCTGACCTCTGAGGATTTATAATCGTCGTGAAGCTTCTCCGTGAGAATATACGCATCAATACCAGGCAATGCCGCGGCATACGAGTAAAGAAGCTCGTATGCATCGTTTTGACCTATACGTCGTATGTTTCTTCCGTCACGCTTCTTTATAAAGTCGAGAAGTCCTTCGTAAAAATCAAAGGGTGAGGTGGCATACGGTATCGCATAATCAAGAGAGCGAGCGAAATGACCGCTGTTTCCGTATCTCTCAACAAGGTCGGCGATCGCGTCAAGTCTACGGATCTCCTTGTAGCTGATCCATTTATTTGAAAGCACGGTATATGGTGGATCTGATGTAAAGCGGTAGCCGTATTCATCAGCTTTAGAACGCAGCGCTGTTCCGTGAAGAAGCTTCAAAAATCCAAGCTGTAGTTGTTGACAGCAATGATACGCGTCGTTAAACGACTTTTTAAAGCTATCGTAATCCTCATACGGAAGCCCTGCGATAAGGTCTATGTGAACGTGAATATTCCCCTGCTCTTTTATCCTTCGGCACGCATCGAGCGTAGTTTTTGAATCAAGATGCCGTGCCACGGATTTGAGTGCTTCGGGATTCGTGCTTTGAAGTCCCGCCTCAAGCTGAACACGTCCCCGTGGGAATTTCCCTAGGATCTCGAAGCTCTCCTCATTAAGAAGCTCTGCGCAGATCTCAAACTGATAGCGCTTCGTATATTTTGCATCAAGTAAGCCGCTCCATATTTTGTTCGCGCGCTTTATATTAAAATTAAAAGTTCGGTCAACGAATTTTATAATAAAATCGCCATCAAGTTTTTCGAATTCAAGAAGCTCCGTTAATGTCATCTCCGCACATTTAGACTCGACTCCGACGGTAGCAGATGAAAGACAAAACGCACAGGAATAAGGGCATCCGACAGCAGATTCGTAATACACAGTCGCTTTTATGTGCTCGTCGTTTCTATCATACAGTATTCCCTCGGAAAGATGCGTTTTCCCACCATCAATGACAGAAGGAACGACTTGTCCGTTTTTTACTGATAAGCACACCGAAGGGAGCGCGCTCTCGCCCGCTCCCTTTATTATGCAATTGATAAAGCTTGAACCCACAAAGCGTTCCTCGGAATACGTAACCTCGGGCCCACCAAATACGATAAAAGAATTCGGCAAAATAGATTTTAGGTCCTCAGCTATCGGCAAAAGCCGTTTTATATTCCAGATATACGCCGAAAAACCGTAAATATCGGCGTTTTCATCGACAAGCGCTTCAAGTATTGCGGAATCCGCGTCACGGAGTCCTGCCTCTATAAGCTTTACCTCAAAGCCCTCTGCTTCAAGACAGGGACGCAAACGGCGTATCGCGAGATTTGTATGGTTAAACGAGCCGTTAAGCCCAAATAAAACGACTTTCATTTTTATTTTCCTTAACTTATAAATTATTTTTAATCAAACATTTCCGATATAAAATTGTCGGTAAATTCTTCTTTTGCCGAAAAATCCATAGCCTCTCCGTATATTTTTTCAAGTGAAAAATGATATTCAGAGGCTTTAGAAAGGGAGGTAAGAGCACATTCAATGCAGCTTTTTTTAAGATTTACGGCATATTTAAGCTCCTGACGAGCAGCTCTAAGCTCCGCTTCATCAAGAAAACGCTTCATATTGATGATTTTATCTCCCTCTGAACCTACGTAAAAAAGCAAGTCAGCCGATTCAATATAAACGGCATCCACGCGTTCGGGTATCAATGGGTCGCGGGAAACGCTAACTGTCAAGTGCTTTTCCTTTGCAACTTCAATTATCTCACTGAGAAAGAGACAGGCTGTGTCAAGATGTTCGGCAACGGCATATTTCATTCCCGCATTACGTCCGAGAGTATCAAAACGTATATTTCCGCGCATTCCGTAAGAGTTTTGCACAACGGTATTCTCTATGTATTCTTCACCGTCAGAAACACCCTTTAATACCCGTTTTGCCGCTGCTTTGAGCTTTGTGTAAAGCACAGCGGGTTCTGTAAGCGTACCCAATGCGAACGAGGCTTGCTTTGCGGCGGAGAGATACATATAGGCTCTCTTAAAGCATGTTGCTTTCCTATCCGCAAGATATTTTATCCGCTTTCTCTCTCCTATAAGAGATGCGCTGTCCCAGAACGCGCCGAGATCAATAATACTGTCTCTCGCTCCGGGAACCGCGGTCTCGACCGAATGAGGGGCCGTTCCGTCGAGTAATAGTGTTTTTTTATCTATAAGTACCGCGTCAAGCGACAATGGGTCTGATGAACAATAATAATACACTACGCTCTTGCCGTGCTTTTCGGCACTCTTCGCAACCTCACGTAAAAATCGGCTCTTGCCCGTTCCGGGTCCGCCTTTGATGATAAAAACTCTATCGGCAGACGATATAAGCTCGCCGTAATAGCTCAAAAAACCCTCTCCCGTATTGGCGGCACAAAAATATTTTTCTTCAAAATGAACGTTCATAGCTTAACACCTCAAAACAAAGATTTATTGTAAAATATCCTTGATTTAAGTATATGAACGCTTTATGTTATTGTTACTTTAAA